>JAVEEB010000399.1 GCA_030840665.1 Frankiaceae bacterium
AGTCCCGCAGCTCGCTCTCGGTGGCGACGCCATGTGCGCGGGCGCCGATCGCGATCAGCCCCGCGAAGGCCTCGTCGTCCGGCGGCGTCGGCGCGCTCCAGACCTCGCGGGGCAGCACGCGGTGCGGGACGTCGTACCGGCGCTCGAACTGCTGCGTGCGGCCGGCCGACGTTATCTCGCCCGCCCAGAACAACGCCTCGAGCGCTTGCTTCACGAGTGACCAGTTCCAGCCCCAGTTGTCCTTCCCGCGCGGCACATCGTGGGCAAGGGCGGCCTCGATCTCACGGGAGGTCATGGGGCCACGGGCCTCGACCTCCCCGCGAACGGCAGCGAACAGGTCAGCGTGGTCCTCGGCGAACGTGCTGAGCCGGCCCCACGCGATATCGCGCCACCTGGCCATCCGCCAGCGCAGCAACGGCTGGGTGGCGACGGGGATGAAGCTGGCCTCGTGCGCCCAATATTCGACGAGCCGGCGCGGCGCCTGCCCAGCCGCGCGATGCAGAAGGTCGGGGTCGTACGGACCCAGCCGACTGAAAAGTGGCAGGTAGTGGGCGCGGGTCAGGACGTTCACGCTGTCGATCTGCAGCAACCCGATGCGCTCCACGACAGCGGTGAGCTGGCGCATGCCCGGCGCTCCCGCCGCCGGCTCGGCGGCCAGCCCTTGGGAGGCGATGGCGATGCGCCGAGCCTCGGCACGCGACAGCCACTCGCGCCTCGCCATCCGTCCTCCTCGCCGTCGAATGCCCACTACAGTCGCAGGCCCCGGTGACAGGAGAGCTCTGGCGTCGCTGGCATGCCCATTTCTGGTCACGGCTGCCAGTGACTACACCCGCGCCGCGGAACGCCTGTGAGCCCCGATGCAGCGGCTCGGGGTCCAGTTACCAGGTATTGAGCCGATATTGGACAGGTGACGCGCCGACGGGGCGTCAGTGTGTATCGGAGGCTACGTGCCGCGCGCAGATGGGACTGTTCCAGGCCTGACGCCGCCCATCGTGCCGCCCGCCCGCATGAGGCCCGCCCGCGGCGATCTTGAGCAGCGGTACCGCGCGCAGTTCGACCAGACCGCCATGCCGCAGATGGTCCTCGACCTCCGGGGGCGGGTCATCGATGCCAACCACGCCATGTGCACCCTCGTCGGGATGGACCGCCTGCAGCTCGTCGGCCGGACCACCATTCAGCTGCACCACGCGTCCGACGCCGGGGCGGGCCGCCAGCGCGGCGCCGATCTCTTTGTCGGCCGGGTCGAGTCAGCGGTCTGGGAGCGGGTCTTCGCTGCAGGCGACGGCTCCCCCGTGCCGCTGCTCATCCAAGCTTCTCTCATCCGCGACGATGCCGGGGCTCCGGACAGCGTGCACGCGTTCGTCCAGGACCTGACCGCCCTCCGCACGGCGGAAGGCACGCTCAGCCGTAGCACGGCGCGTTTCGAGGCGCTGCTCAGCGAAGCGACCGACTGGGCCGTTGTCGCGGACGTCGAGGGGTCGTTCGTGTACGCCTCCCCGGCCATCGGCGCGGCGATGGGGCATGAGCCGGCGACGCTAGTCGGATGACGCTGGATGGATTTCGTTCACGCCGACGACGTCGCGTCGACGCTGGCGACATGGCAGCGCGTCTGCGGCGACCCCGGCGAGCGCCGCCAGCAGGCGGTGTTCCGTTTCGCGGCGGCGGATGATCGTTGGGTCTCGGTCGAAATGACGTTCACGAATCGGCTCGAGCACCCGGAGATCTCAGGCATCGTCTGCAACGGTCGTGACGTCTCGGAACGCATCGCAGCTGAGGCGGCGGTCAGGGCGTCGGAATCGCGCTATCGCGCTATCGCGGAGACAGCCCAGGAAGGCATCCTGGTCGCGGACCTAACGGGGCGAACGCTCTTTGCGAACCAGAAGGCTGCGGACATCCTCGGGGTGACGCTGGAAATCCTGCACGAGACTTCGGCTGCCCGGTTGCTGGCACCGTCGGATCCTTCGGTCCTGCTCGCGAACATCGCCAATCGTGCGCGCCGGGGATCGGAGATCTACGAACTGTCGTACGGCCATCCCGATGGCAATTCCCGCAGCCTTCGGTTCTCGGTGTCGCCGATGTCCGAGGACGGGCAGGCCGCCACGCTCGCGATGATCAGCGACGTGACCGAGGTGCGTGCGGCGGAGGAGCAGCTGCGCAGCCGGGCTCTCCACGACGAGCTGACCGGACTGCCCAATCGCGCTCTCATGGTCGACCGGCTCGAGCACGTGCTGGCCCGCCACGAGCGCTCCCCGCGCGGGCACGTCGCCGTCCTGCTCGCTGACCTCGACGACTTCAAGCTTGTCAACGACAGCTGGGGCCATGCCGCCGGCGACGAGCTGCTGCGACAGGTCGCGCACCGGCTGAGCACCGCCATCCGGGCGGTTGACACCGTCGCCCGGTTCGGCGGGGATGAGTTCGTCATCCTGTGTGAGCACGTGAGCGACGAAGAGGCGCAGGCCATCGCCGCACGCGTCCTGGGCGTGCTGAGTGAGCCCTTCACCATCGAGTCGCATCCCATCTATGTCGCCGCGAGCATCGGTATCGCGCTGGCGCCGCCGCACGACGCCGCGACCCTGCTGCAGTACGCAGACACGGCCATGTACAGCGCGAAGAACCGTGGCCCCGGCCACCTGCAGTTGTTCGACGTTGCCCTTGCCGAGAACGCCGCCGAACGCCTCACCTTGGGCAATGACCTGCGCGTGGCGCTCGACGGCGATGGCCTGCAGTTGCACTACCAGCCCGTCGTCGCGCTCGCGACCGGCGAGCTCGTCGGAGTCGAAGGACTCGCCCGCTGGCGGCACCCGGTTCGCGGGAACGTGCCGCCCTCCACTTTCGTACCGATTGCGGAGCGACTGGGACTCGCTCCCGCGCTGGACCGCTGGGCCATCAAGACAGGCGTGACGGACGCCCGTCGCCTACGCAAGGCCCTGGACTCGCGGCTTCACGTCGCGGTGAACATTTCGGCGGCGAACGTCGCCGACGGTGCTCTCGAGCAGTACGTCAACTCCCTGGACGTGCGCGTTGCCGATGACCAGCCGTTGCTCGTCCTCGAGATCACGGAGAACGCCTTGATGCAGAACCCAGCCGGGGCGAAGGCGACCCTGGAGGCGCTGCATGACATGGGGGTCGAGGCCGCCATCGACGATTTCGGGACCGGCTACAGCTCGCTGGCCTACCTGAGTCGGCTGCCCGTGCAGACACTCAAGATCGATCGCAGCTTCGTCTCGGACCTGGACGTCGATCCGCACGCGCGGGGAATCGCGGCAGCAATCATCGACCTGGCTCGCACGCTGGGGCTGCGGACGATCGCAGAGGGCGTGGAAACGGTTGCGCAATTGCGTGTATTGACCGAGCTCGGGTGCTGGGCCGCGCAGGGATTCTTGTGGAGCCCGGCGGTGCCGCTCGACGCACTCGTGGCCATGGTGTCGGACCTCCCCGACCAGCGGTTCGACATCGCCTGCGACTGACGTACCGGGGGCCACGGCTCGCGACTGCGGACGGCTGACCGGTATCACCGGCCGTTCGCTCGGCTCTGTCTCCTGAGGGAGGCCGGCGCCGGGTCGGTCGCTCGGGAGAGGACCAGCCATGTCGAAAGAAGAAGCTGCGCTGTCACAGCACCGCGCGGCCAGTGCGACCCGGGGCAGCACGAGCCGAGAACTGCCGGATGAACTGCGCCTACGCACGCATTTCGGTGCCCTGCTCGCCGGTGAAGCGGAGTGGGCCGGGAAGGTGCTCAAGGGCATCGAGTCCACGGCGTACGAGGAGATCGACTGTGTCGGCCTGCAGCCTGACCAGTCCGCCCTGTACGCGACCATCGCCGTCAAGCAGGACACCGGCTACGGCGGCGACCTGTGCACCGGACCGGGCAACAGAGAATACGTGCGGTTCTTCGCCGACTGGAACGGTGACGGAGACTTCACCGACGTCACGGAGGATCTCGGTGTCGCGAGCGTGGCGGTGTACGACATTCCCGGCCCGAAGCCGCTCAGCTACACCGTCGCCGTCACCGTGCCCGATCACCGCCGAGTGTGCTTCCTCGCGGGACCGGTCGCCGTGCGTGCGGTGCTCATGTACGGGTCGGTGCCACCACCGGGAAATCCGCACCCCAACATCCACTGGGGCAACGTGGTGGACGTCCATATCCAGCCGCAGACGCGCCGCCTCGTGTTGCTCGACGTCCTGGAGCAGGCGAAGGTCCACCTGCCGAAGCAGCTGATTCCCCTGGTGGATCCGCACCTCGAGATTGGCGCGCTGCATGCGCCCGTGCCGGTCGAGC
>JAVEEB010000038.1 GCA_030840665.1 Frankiaceae bacterium
CGCCGTCGCCGATGGGGATCGAGTTGATGGCGCGCGCGTCGATCTCGCCGAGGTTCTCGCCGACGAGGTCCTTGAGGCCGGCGGCGTCGCCCTCGGCCTTGCCACCGAAGTAGAACCTGCTGAGCCACGGGACACTCGCGGCCTCGCCGCGCGCGATCTCGTCGAGCTCTTCTTCCATGTGTGCCGTGAACTGGTAGTCCACGAGCCGCGTGAAGTGCTGCTCGAGCAGGCCGACCACGGCGAACGCCATGAACGACGGCACGAGCGCCGTGCCCTTCTTGAACACGTACCCGCGGTCGAGGATCGTGCCGATGATCGACGCGAACGTCGACGGCCGGCCGACGCCGAGCTCTTCCAAAGCCTTGATGAGGCTGGCTTCCGTGAAGCGCGCGGGCGGTGAAGTGCTGTGCCCGTTCGGGGTCAGCTCGCTCGCGCGGACCACGTCACCCTGCGCCAGTCGCGGCAGCTTGCGTTCCGCGTCCTCGCTCTCGGCGTCGTCGTCGCGACCCTCGACGTACGCCCGCAGGAAACCGGGGAACGTGATGGTCTTGCCGCTCGTGCCGAACTCCGCGACCTCACCCGTGGAGGACGTCGCCGCGAACCGGAGCGACGCGGACACGCCGGCCGCGTCGTTCATCTGCGACGCGATCGTGCGCTGCCATACCAACTCGTACAAGCGAAGTTCTTCACCACTGAGCTCGCCGCGCAGCTGCGCCGGGGTGCGCCACGAGTCGCCCGCAGGACGGATCGCTTCGTGGGCTTCCTGCGCGTTCTTCACCTTGCGCGCATAGCGGCGCGGCTCCGGCGGGACGTATGCGGCGCCGTACAACTCCGCGACCTGATTGCGCGCGGCGGTGATGGCCGTGTCGGACAGCGTCGTGCTGTCCGTACGCATATAGGTGATGTAACCGTTCTCGTACAGGCGCTGCGCGGTGCGCATCGCAACGGCCGCGGACATGCGCAGTTTGCGCGCCGCTTCCTGCTGCAACGTCGACGTGATGAAGGGGGCGTACGGCGAGCGGCGGTACGGCTTTTCTTCCGTGCGGGTCACCTTGAACTCCGCGTTGGCGAGCCGCTGCGCGAGACCGCGCGCGGCCGGCTCGTCGAGGTGCACGATCTCGTCGCTCTTGAGCTTGCCGACCTCGTCGAAGTCGCGGCCCGAGGCGACGCGGCGGCCGTCGAGGCCCACAAGGTCGGCGGTGAACGGCGTCTGGTCCTCACCGGGAGCGAGGAGGCTGGCCTCGATGTCCCAGTAGCCCGCGCCGCGGAACCGCATGCGGGCCCGCTCGCGTTCGACGAGGATGCGGCACGCCACCGACTGCACGCGGCCCGCCGACAGTTTCGGCATGACCTTCTTCCACAGCACGGGGCTGACCTCGTAGCCGTAGAGCCGGTCGAGGATGCGCCGCGTCTCCTGCGCGTCGACCAGGTGCTGGTTGATCTCGCGGGGGGTGTCGATCGCGTGCCGGATCGCGGACGGGGTGATCTCGTGGAACACCATGCGTCGTACAGGAATCTTGGGATTGAGCACTTGCACCAGGTGCCACGCGATGGCCTCGCCCTCGCGGTCCTCGTCTGTTGCGAGGTAGAGCTCGTCCGCGTCCTTCATCAGCGCTTTGAGCTTGCTGACGGTCGCCTTCTTGTCGGGCGTGACGATATACAGCGGCTCGAAAGCGCTGTCGACGTTGACACCCAGGCGCGCCCAGGCCTTGTCCTTCTCGGCGGCCGGCACCTCGGCGGCGCTGCGCGGGAGGTCGCGAATGTGGCCGACTGAGCTCTCGACGGTGTACTCGCTCCCGAGGTATCCCGCGATGGTGCGGGCCTTGGCCGGCGACTCGACGATGACCAGTCGACGCGGTGACTTACTGGCGGGGGGCACGCTTCTCCTGAACGGTCGGTGTATCCAGTTGCTCGCTCAGCATGCCGTGTCAGCCATGGGCGTGCACGGGCCGGGCAGGCCAAGCGCTCTCCGGCACCCCCGCTGGGGGCGCTCCCACCAGCTCGACGAGCCGGGCCGTACGACGAGCACCGACGATCCGGTACGCCGGGCCGTCGGCTCGCGGGCCGATGAAGGCGGCCGGCAATCCGGCCTGGGCAAGAGCCGCGCCGACGGCCGCCCACGCATGCTCGTCGCTGGCGCCGAGGCCGAACACGTAGCCCAGCGGGTCGGTGCGCCCGGCGGCGACCGCCCACCAGCGCAGCCGCGGGCCGTCGAGGACGAAGCCGGGCGGGGCGTGCTTCACCGCGCCGCGCGTCCAGGCCTCGGCGAGCGGGAGCAGCTCGGTGCGGAATTCGGAGCGTACGGCAGGCAGATCACCCTCGGCGGTCACGGCCTCCGCGACCCACCCGATCTCGGCGAACAGGCTGGTGAGGACCTCGACCCGCCACTGATCGTCGACGACCACGCTGACGCGAGCGGCGTCGTCGCGGCGGGCCCACTGGCCCGGGCCGGCGAGCAGTCCTTCGACATGCGCGTACGACGGCATGGTCGCATCCGCGCTGAAGAAGGAAATCTGTTCGCTCACGCCTGACGACAGTAGCCGTCCGGCAAGGATTGCTGCGGTTGCGTGCCTCTGCGCCCGAGAATGTCGACGCAGTGGCGGGAATTCGGCCCGCCAACGGCTCCGGGTTACCTTCTGCCCGGCTTGGTCAGACGAGGGACTCGTGGTTGGCCCGCGCGTCCGCCAGCGCGACCGCGGCCCCGCGGCGGCGCGCCCGCCGCATCATCAGCACGACGACGGCGACGGCACCGAGGGCGAGCGCCAGGCGCCCGGCCGTGTTGCCGTTGGCGTGCATGCTGACGACCGCCGGCGCAATGAGCAGGGCCACCAGGTTCATCACCTTGATCAGCGGGTTGATCGCGGGGCCGGCCGTGTCCTTGAACGGGTCGCCCACCGTGTCGCCGATGATCGTCGCCTCGTGCGCCGCGGAGCCCTTGCCGCCGTGGTGGCCGTCCTCGACGAACTTCTTCGCGTTGTCCCAGGCGCCGCCGGAGTTCGACAGGAAGATCGCCATCAGGAGGCCCGCGCCGATGGCGCCCGCGAGGTAGGCACCCAGCGGCTCGTACCCGAGTCCGAACCCGACGGCCACCGGTGCCAGCACGGCGAG
>JAVEEB010000080.1 GCA_030840665.1 Frankiaceae bacterium
CGGTCGAAGCAGGGCGTGCGATCCATCTGCGGCGCGCCGAGCAGCGTGCCGTCCGAGCCGTACATCCAGAAGTGGTACGGGCACTTGAAACCGCGGCCGGAGTTGCCTTTCGTGTCCGGCACTTCCACGCGCCACTCGTCGAAAGATCCGTCGCCGGGCCCCGTCACGATCATGCCGCGGTGCCGGCAGATGGACGACATGACGCGCACCTCCTCGCCGTGACGCGAGACGATGAGCGGCTCGCCGAGCACCGTCAGGGTGAAGAAGTCCCCGGGGTTCGGGATCTGGTCCGCTCGCCCGACGCACAGCCACTCGCGCAGGAAGATGGCGCGGCGCTCCAACTCGAAGACGCCCTCGTCGAAGTACGTCTCCGGCGGCAGGCCCTGAGCGGATTCGTAGCTGCCGGTGACCGTGCTCAGCTTCGTCAGCATCTCCGGGATGCGCTCGTGCCCGAGATCGTCGGTGGTGGACATCCGTAAGTCTCCTTGCGTTCTTGTTGGGTGTGCCGACTCTCGGGTCACGAGCCGACGACTGCTGAGAGGAAGGTGCGTGTGCGGTCCTCGCGCGGGGAGCCGAAGAGCTGATCCGGGGTGCCTTCTTCGACGATCACGCCCTCGTCCATGAAGACGACCCGGGTGGCGCATTCCCGCGCGAAGGCGATTTCGTGCGTGACGACGACCATGGTCATTCCGCCGAGCGCGAGTTGCTGCATGACGCGGAGCACCTCGCCGACGCGCTCCGGGTCGAGGGCGGACGTCGGTTCGTCGAAGAGCATGACCTCGGGGGCGAGCGCCAGGGCGCGCGCGATGGCGACGCGTTGCTGTTGGCCGCCGGAGAGTTGATGCGGGTAACGGTTTTCGTAGCCCGCCAGGCCGACCTCGCGCAACAGCATCTGGCTCGCTTCGACAGCGACCGCCCGGTTGATGCCGAGCACCCGCGTCGGGGCCTCGATGAGATTTTGCTGGACCGTCATGTGCTGGAACAGGTTGAACTGCTGGAAGACGATGGCGGCCCCGGCACGCAACCGCTCGCGCGAGGCAAGCCGGCGGCGGGTGCGCGACATCTCGGACGTGCGCCTGCTCAGGTGGACGCCGTTGACGACGGCCGCGCCGTCGTTGATGCCGTCCAGCCCGTCGATGATGCGCAGCAGCGTGCTCTTCCCCGACCCGCTCGGGCCGAGGATGCACAGCACTTCCCCGTGCGCGACCGTGAGGTTGATGTCCGACAGGACCTTCACGTCGCCATAGCTCTTGTGCAGAGCGGTGACCTCGACCACGGCGGACGGCGTGCCGGTGCGACGGCGCGCGGTGCGGCGGACCTCGTCCCGGTAGCGCGCGTAGATCTCTGCGTCGAGATTCAGGGTCACCGGCCCCGACGGGGTTGCTTCCTCGTCGCTCGCGACCTGGTCCGGCACCGAGATGGTCACCGGTCGCCGCTGCAACCTGCCGGCCAAGGACCCCAGCAGCGAGCGTGATCCGGACAGGCGCTTCTGGTACTGGACGTCGAGGTCGAGCCGGCGCTCGGAATAGCGCTGAACCCCGACCAGAATCGTGGTCGCGAACAGGTAGATGACCGCCGCGCCGCCGAACACCGACACGTACTCGAAGTTCGTGGCGACGATCTGCTCGCTGCGCATCGTCAGCTCGCTCACCGAGATGACGGAGGTCAGCGACGTGTTCTTCACCATCGCGATGGCCTCGTTCGCGAGCGCCGGAACGACGACGCGCAACGCCTGTGGCACCTGCACCCGCCACAACGTCAACCGCGGTGACAGTCCGAGGGACGCCGCCGCGTCGAGCTGCGACTTGTTCACGGCGGCGAGGCCGCCGCGGATGATCTCGGCGCTGAACGCCGCCTCGTTCAGGCCGAGACCCACGACCGCGGTGGTGAAGGCCGACATCCGGATGCCCCACACCGGCAGCACGTTGTACAAGAAGATCAGCTGCAACAGGATCGGCGTGCCGCGCATGATCCACACGTAGGCCCCGACCGACCACCGGATCGCCCTGTTGCGCGAGGCGCGCGTCAGGGCGATCACGAGGGCCAGCGGCAGCGCGATGAGGAGCGCGAGCGCACTGATCTCCAGTGCGATCAGGGCGCCACGGAGAAGTTCCGGGAGTGTCAGGTAGTGCAGGAAACCAGTCACGGAGGCCGTTCGCTCCCTTCGGTCGAGGCGGGTACTACGGACTTACGGGCACGGCTGGAGCAGGTCGCCCGCGCTCAACTTCCACTGGGTCACGTCGGTGCAGTACGCCGGCGAGGCCATCCAGGCGGCGACGGCGGGCTTCAGGTCCGTGGCGAGCTGGCTGCCCTTGGCGACCGCGATGCCGACCTTGGAGGTCTGACCCTCGACGTTGAACCCGACGCCGAGCTTGTCGCCGTACTGCGTCTGCGAGACGTAAAGAACGGTGATGTCGCCTTCGAGCTCCGCGTACGTCCGCCCGTTGACGATGTCGGCGACGGCAGCCGCCACTGACTTGTAGCCCGTCGCCGTCACGGCGGCGTTGCCGGCCGCCTTGCAGGCGTCCGACCATTGCTGGATCTGGGCCAGCTCCGGCGGGCTGCCCAGGATGTAGGCCACTGACTTGCCGCACAGGTCCGTCGCCGACTTGGTCTTGGCTGCGTTGTCCTTCAGCGTCATCACGCCGAGCGGGATCTGCATGTAGTCGATGATGTCGACGACGTTCGCGCGGGCGGCCGTGTCGTACAGCCCGGAGACGACCGCGTCGATCCGCCCCGACTGCAGGGCCGGGATCAGCCCGCTGAAGTCGAACTGCTGCCACGTGACGCTGCGGCCCATCGACGCGCCGATCGCCTTCATCATGTCGTCCTCGAAGCCCACGATCGCTCCCGTGCTGCCCTTGTAGGACAGGGGCGGGAAGTCCCCGGAGGTGCCGATCACGAGCGGCTTGCCGCCGGTCGCTGCCGCCGGGCTGGCGGTAGCGGTGTCGGCGGGGGCGGAGCCGGTGGTGCTCGGCGTCGGGCTTGCCGCCGCCGTCGTGCTGGAGGAACTCGAGCACCCGGCGATGGCGACCAGCGAGGCGGCACACGCGGCAACGAGGCTGCGGCGGAACGGGAGATTTCTGTACACGGGTCTGTCCCTGTCTGTCGGCCGCGCCGCGAACGGAAGCGCACGGGATGGCGGGTGCTCGTCTGATTCGAAGAACGTCGCAGACGCTAGGGAGCGCTTGTGTAGATCGCAACGCGGACATGTAACAACTGCGATAACTAGCCACACGATCCGGTTTCGACCTCGGATATCGCCTTTTCAGTTTCGCGCCGTCCCTGTGCCACGATGGGTGCCCGTCGCCGCTCCGGCGCGGCGGCGGCGGAGAGGGGCGCGTGCCAGCCATGCTCGACGAGATGGACCGGCGGATCGTCCGCCTGCTGCAGCGCAACGCGCGGGTGCCGAACACCGAGATCGCGCGCGCCCTCAACGTGACGGAGACCACGGTTCGCAACCGGGTCAGCCGGCTCCTCGACGAGGAACTCATCGGGATCGTCGCGGTCGTCGACCAGCGTGCGACCGAAGCGACGATCTCGGCGTTCATCGGCGTGACGGTCGAGCTGTCGCGCGTCGTGGCCGTGGCCGAGAGCCTGCGCGAGCGCCCCGAGGCGCGGTACGTCGCGCAGATGCTCGGGTCAGCCCAGGTGCTGGCGGAGACGTTCTTCCGCGACCACGACCATCTGCTCGAGTTCCGGAACGAGTTCCTCTCGACCCTCGCCGGGGTCATCTCGGTCGACGTCTCGATCGTGCTGCGCGTGCACAAGATGTCGTACGAATGGGAAATCTGAGGCCCCGGGCCCGGCGCGAAGTAGGGTGCTCCGAGAGCGCCTGACCGGGCGACCCCCACACTCACGCAGGGATCGGATGCTCAGCCTCCACGTACGTGTCCCGCTGCGCCGCATTCTCGACCCGGCGGGCCAGTTCCTGCACCGCCACGGTGTCAGCCCCGACGCGGTCACCTTCTTCGGCACGGCCGGCGTCGTCACCGGGGCGCTCGTGTACTACCCGCACGGCGCATTCTTCGGGGGCAGCTTCTTCATCACGTGCTTCATCTTCAACGACATGCTGGACGGCGCCGTGGCGCGGGCCCGCGGCGGCGGCGGGCGATGGGGCGCGTTCTTCGACTCGTCCCTGGACCGGGTCGGGGACGCCGCGATCTTCGCCGGGCTCGCGATCTACTACATCCGGCAGGCCAACGTGCTGCTCGGCTCGCTCGTCCTGTTCTGCCTCATCAGCGGGTCGCTCGTGTCGTACGTGAAGGCGCGGGCCGAGGGCCTCGGCATGACGTGCAACGTCGGCTTCGCGGAGCGGCCGGAGCGACTCCTGATCGTGCTCGTCTCGACGGGCCTGTCCGGGATTTTCAACGAGCCCTGGATCCACATCGCGGGCCTGTGGGTGCTCGCGGCCGCCAGCGTCGTCACGATCGGGCAGCGACTCGTCGAGGTGCGCCGACAATCGCAGCTGGTGCCGGACGAGCAGTCGCGATGAGCCGCGTGACGGACCGCATCACCGACGGGCTGTACGCGGCGGGGTGGGCCGTCGTGCGCCGCGGGCCGGAACGATTGATGGCGCTGGTCTTCCATGGCGTGGCCGACGTCGTCTGGCGCCGGCGCGGGCCCGCCATCGCCCAACTGGAGACCAATCTGCGCCGCATCGTCGGCGACGACGAAGCTGTCCTGCGGGCCACGAGCCGGGCGGGCATGCGGTCGTACGCGCGCTACTGGCTCGACCTGTTCCGCCTTCCGGTCTGGTCGAGGGACCGCGTCCTCGCCAACACGAGTTTCACCGGGACCGAGCACTTCCGCGCCCTGCATGCGGACGGTCGCGCCGCCGTCCTGGTGCTGCCGCACATGGCCAACTGGGACGCGGCCGGCGCGTGGCTCGTGGCGAGCGGCTACCCGTTCACGACGGTCGCCGAGCGGCTGAAACCCGAGTCCCTGTTCGACCGTTTCGTGTCCTTCCGTGAGTCGCTGGGCATGGAGGTACTCGCGCTGTCGGGCGGGGAGCGCTCGCCGTACGAGGTGCTGCGCACCCGATTGAAGAGCGGCGGGGTCATCTGTCTCGTGAGCGACCGCGACCTGTCCGCGACCGGCATCCCGGTGCAGTTCTTCGGCGAGACCGCGCGGATGCCGGCCGGCCCCGGGATGCTCGCAATCGCCACTGGCGCGGCGCTCATCCCCGTCACGCTGTGGTACGACGGCGACGGGCTGACCGGCCATTTTCACGACGAGATTCCGGTGCCGCTCGATGGCGACCGGCGCGCCAAGGTGACGGCCATGACGCAGCAGATGGCCGATGTCTTCGCGGCCGGCATCGCCGAGCATCCGAGCGACTGGCACATGCTGCAGAAGTTCTGGGTCGCGGACCTGCCGGAGGATCGCCGGGCCGCGGTCGAAGGCACGCCGCCCGTCACGAGCGGCGCACGATGAAGGTCGGCCTGGTCTGCCCGTACGCCTGGTACGTCCCGGGCGGCGTGCAGGCGCACATCAAGGACTTTGCGGAGACGCTGCTGTCGCTCGGGCATGAGGTGTCGGTCATCGCGCCCGCCGACGACGAGGACGATCTTCCCTCGTACGTCGTGCCCGCCGGCCGCGCGATTCCGTTGCCCTACAACGGATCGGTGGCCCGCCTGAACTTCGGCCCGCTCTCGAACGCCCGGGTGCGCCGCTGGCTCCGCGAGGGCGCCTTCGATGTGCTGCACGTCCACGAGCCGGCCACCCCGAGCTTGTCGTTGCTGGCCCTGTATTCGGCCAGTGGGCCCATCGTCGGGACGTTCCATTCGTCGGTCATCAAGTCGCGGTTGCTGCAGGTGCTGCAGACCCCGTTGCAGCCGGCCCTCGAGAAGATCGGCGCGCGCATCGCGGTGTCGGAGGCCGCCCGTCGCACCGTGCTCGACCACGGGGGAGGCGACGTGGTCGTCGTACCGAATGGTGTGCACGTGGCCGATTTCGACGGTGCCGAGCCTCTCGACGGCTATGGCCGGGACGGCCTCACGGTCGGGTTCCTGGGCCGTTATGACGAGCCCCGTAAGGGTTTTCCGGTCCTGCGCGACGCGTTCGTCGCGCTGTCGGCACTGCGCCCTGGCGTCCGGTTGCTGGTGGCGGGCCGCGGCGACGCGGCCGAGGCGCTCGAGGAGTTCCCCGAGACGCTGCGCGACCGCGTGACGTTCCTCGGCATGCTGGCAGACAAGGACAAGGCGCGGTTCCTGCACTCGCTCGACGTCTATGTGGCGCCCAACACCGGCGGCGAGAGCTTCGGCATCGTCCTGCTGGAGGCGGCCGCCGCGGCGACGCCGATCGTGGCGAGCGACCTCGACGCCTTCCGGGCCGTGCTCGACGACGGCGCCGCGGGGGAGCTGGTTCCGGTGGGGGACCCGGTCGCGCTCGCTCAAGCGCTCGACGGCCTGCTCGGGGACGCCGGCCGCCGCGCTGCCCTCGCGGAGGCCGGCCGCGCGCTGGCCTGGCGGTACGACTGGTCCGTCATCGCCCGACAGGTCATCGCCGTGTACGAGACGGTCACCCACGGCGGAGGCGTCGTCGTCACGGACACCCGCAACTCACCGTGATCTTGACCGGCGGCCGGCCGGTAGCATCGGGAAGTGACCACCGTCGCGGCGATCGTCGCTATCGTCGCCGTCCTCGCCACCTACCTGACGTGGACGGCCGAGCGCATCGACCGCCTCAACCTGCGTGTCGAGCGGGCGGACGCGTCGCTGGACGCCCAGCTGGTCCGCCGGTCGGC
>JAVEEB010000159.1 GCA_030840665.1 Frankiaceae bacterium
GTGCCGCGCGACGCGCCACGTCCTGACGGACGTCGCGGGCCTCATCCCCGGCGTCGTGTACGCCGAGGTCGACGCCGAGGCGCACCTGGCCGCCGTGCGCACGCTCGGCGTGCTGAAGACGCCGACCACCTTCGTGCTGGACGCGCAGGGCCATGTCGTACGACGGGCCTCCGGGCAGCCGCGCAAGGCGGACGTGATCGCAGCCGTCGGGCTTGCGGTCGCCGAGCCGTAGATGGGCGCGCGCCGTCGGTCGGGAACCCGGCCTGCGTGGAAGAAATTGCTGCCCCTGGGCCGGGTTTTCTTCCACCCAGTGGCCTTCACGCGTGAGCGCAATTCGACAGAGGCGGTCGACTTTGCCTACGATCGCGGTGTGCTGACCCCCGTGCTCACCCGCCGACGCTCCGTCGACCTGTGCCGCATGGGCAGCTCCAGCTGTCGTCTCTCCTGACCCGACGCCCGTTTTCACGACCGGCGTCGACGCTCTCGTCGTCCCCGCCGATCGCTCAGGAGAAGTCATGACCCGCCCGCAAGCCGTGGACCCACGTGGCCCACGCGTCGCCGCCGCCCTCACTGCCGTCGTGCTCGCCGTCGGCCTCATCACGAAAAGCGCCTGGGTCATCGGGGCGCAGACGGTCATCTTCGCGTTCGGCGCCGCGGGGCGGTCGCCGTACCAAATCCTGTTCGCCACCCTCATCCGGCCGCGCCTGTCACCCAGCAGCGAGCGAGAGCCCACCGCGCCGCTGCGTTTCGCGCAGACCGTCGGCCTCGTGTTCGCCGCCGTGGGGGCGATCGGCTTCTCGACGGGGCTCGATCCGCTCGGCTTCGTTTTCACGGGCTTCGCGTTCGCGGCGGCCTTCCTCAACGCGGCTTTCGGCCTGTGTCTGGGCTGCGAGCTCTACCTGCTCATCGCACGCGCGGCCGGACGCCCCCTGTCCCGCCGCCTTCCCGTCTCGTAAGTTCAGTCCTGCACCACCCATTCACAAGGAGATTGTCATGAGCCGCGAGAACTCCCTGGTCGACGCCGACTGGGTCGAAGCACACCTGAACGACCCGAAGGTGGTCCTGGTCGAGGTCGACGAGGACACCACGGCGTACGACAAGGGGCACATCCCCGGCGCCATCAAGCTCAACTGGAAGACCGACCTGCAGGACCCGGTCAAGCGTGACTTCGTCGACCAGGCCGGCTTCGAGAAGCTCCTGTCCAGCAGGGGCATCGGCAACGACGACCAGGTCGTCCTCTACGGCGGCAACAACAACTGGTTCGCCGCGTACGCCTACTGGTACTTCACGCTCTACAGCCACGCGAACGTCCGTCTCCTCGACGGCGGCCGCAAGAAGTGGGAGCTCGACAGCCGCGAGCTGACGACCGATGAGCCCGCCGCGCGCCCCGCCACGACGTATTCGGCGAAGCCCGCCCGCACGGACATCCGCGCCTTCCGTGACGAGACGATCGCCGCGATCGGCAAGCAGAACCTCGTCGACGTCCGCTCACCCGACGAGTTCGCGGGCCGCCTCCTGGCCCCCGCCCACCTGCCGCAGGAGCAGTCGCAGCGCGGCGGCCACATCCCGACGGCCAAGTCGATCCCGTGGTCGAAGGCGGCCAACGAGGACGGCACGTTCAAGAGCGACGAGGACCTGCGCGCGCTCTACAGCGAGGCGGGCGTCGACGTGTCCGGCTCGACCGACACGATCGCGTACTGCCGCATCGGCGAGCGCTCGGCCCACACGTGGTTCGCGCTCAATGAGATCCTCGAGCTGCCGCACGTGAAGAACTACGACGGATCATGGACCGAGTACGGCTCCCTCGTGGGCGTGCCGATCGAGACGGGTGACTGATAGCTATGTGTGGAGCTCCCATCGGTGGAACGGCCCTTCAGGGTCTGGACATCAACAAGGAAGCCGTCATCGTCGGCCGCGTCACGCATGACGGTGCCAACGTGAGCGGCGCGTTCGTGCGGTTGCTCGACAGCACGGGCGAGTTCACGGCCGAGGTCGTGACAGACGCGGAGGGCATCTTCCGCTTCACGGCCCGCGACGGCGCGTGGACGGTCCGTGCGCTTGCGCCCGGCGGTCTCACCGGCCAGTCAGCGGCGCCGGACGTGGCCAAGGGCCGTATCAACCAGGCCGACATCCAGCTCGGCTAGTTCATTCCTTGTACGACAAGCGACGGCGGTCCGGGTCTCCGGGCCGCCGTCGCTGCCGTTCGGCAGGGCCCGCTGATCGTGAGCCGCGGCAGGAATACGGGCGGAGAGAGCCGGGTACAGGAGGCGCATGGGACTCTTACTCGCACTCATCGTTCTGGCCGTCATCTTCGGCGTCGTCGGCCTCGTGGTCGCCTCGTTGAAGTTCCTGCTCTTCGTCGGCATCGTGCTGCTGATCATCGCGGTTGCGCGCGCCGTCATCTCGCGGGGCACCAGCAGTCGCATCTGACTTGCGGTGCTCGACTGACGACCTGCGCCGGTCGCTAGGCTCCTGCTCGTGACCGATGCTGCGCTGCCTTCCCCCCTGTCCGCGTTCGAGTTTCTGGTCGGGGGTTGGGAGGGCGAGGGCGTCGGCGGCGTGCCGAACGGCGACGACTACGCGTTTGCCCAAGAGCTGACGTTCTCGCGCGTCTCCGAGGACACCCTCGGCTACGTCTCGCGTATCTGGTCGTTCGAAACGGACAGGCACATCGCTTCGGAGTCCGGCTTCTGGCGCGCGCTGCCGGAACACCGGGTCGAGATGGTCGCCTCCCATTCGGGCGGCTTCGTGGAGGTGTCCCTCGGATCGATCGCGTTCACACGCGTCGAAGCGGCCAGCGACGTCGTCGCGCGCACGGAGGCGGGCGAAGCTGTCACCGCCATCCGCCGGCTGTACGGCATGGTCGGCGACGACCTCTTGTACGCCGTCGACATGGCCCTGATCGACAGCCCGATGGCGCCGCGGTTCTCGGCGCGGCTGCGGCGGGTCACGCAGGGCTAGAGGACGGGCCCCGCGAGTGCCGGCGTGCGAGACGGCACGTCGGGGGCAAAACATGCGCGGGCCTTTCCCGCCCGTTTGCGACGTACATCGCCTCGTCGGCAGCCGCGAGCAGCACCTCCGGCGTCGAGTCGGGGCTGGCGTTCACGACGACACCGATGCTGGCTGTGACAGTGACGCTGCGGGACGACAGTTCGTACGGGGCGTTCATCGCGTCGACCATCCGCGTTGCCATGGCGCGTACGGTTTCGTCTTCCGCTCCGGGGCCGCGCACGTCCTCGCAGAAGGCGACGAACTCGTCGCCCCCGATGCGCGCGGCAGTGTCGGACGCCCGCAGGGTCGCATGCAGTCGCGCGGCGACCGCCACGAGCAACTCATCCCCAACGGCATGTCCGAGGTTGTCGTTGATGGACTTGAAGCCGTCGAGGTCGATGAAGAACGTCGCCGTCTCCTGACGGTCGCGGCGCATCCGCACATGGGCGTGGGTCATCCTGTCCGCCAGCAACTCTCGCCCTGGCAGCCCCGTGAGCTCGTCGTACATCGCCCTGTCGGCTCGCGCCACAGCGTCCTCGTGCTGGCGGGCGTTCAGCATGGCCGTGCCGATGCTGGAGGCGAGCAACTGCAGGGTGCGGATGTCGTCGTCCGTCCAGGCCCGGGTCGCCCCGCTGGTGACCTTCAAGGAGCCGATCGCTTTGCTCGCGTCGAAGAGCGGCACGATTAACATCGCGCGCGCCCCGATCTGCCTGCTGGCCTCCTGGTGGACCCGATCGTCGGTCTCGGTGTCCTCACAAGCCTGCGGCTCGCCCGAGCGGACGCATAACCCGGACATCGTCGTGGCCTGGTCCAGGCGCAGCCCCACGTAGTCGGACGCACTACCAGCGGCGGCGACGCACACCATGTCCCGCCCGTCGAGCATTTCCAGCGTCGCCCCGTCGCAGACCACGAGCGCCTTTGCCCGCTCGACGACCAGGTGCTGCATCGCAGAGGCGGACAGTGCCGCCCGCAGTACCTCGTTCTGTACGCCGACGATGGCCGCGAGCCGGTCGCTGTGCAGACGGCGGTCGGCCTCCGCGGCCCGCTGCGCGGACACGTCGCGGAAGATCGCGGTGTGCTGGGGGGCTCCCAGCCACATCCAGCTGGTCACGGACACCTCAGCGGGGAACTCGACGCCGTCGGCGCGCATGCACCTGACCACGACCGGGCTGACGTCCTGACTGCTCTGAGAGGGGTCATCGATGTACGACGTCACTTCCGCGCGCAACTCGGGCACGACGAGCGCGCTCCCGGGCCTGCCGAGTGCACCGGCCTCGTCGGTGCCGAAAAGCGCTTCCGCTGCCGCGTTCCAGCCCACGATGCGTCCAGCGGCGTCTGTGGTGACGACCGCCACAGGCACTGCGCCGGTGATGGCCCGCAGGCGGAGCTCCGAGTCCCTGATGGTCTGCTCGTCCCGGCGCCGCGCGACGGCAGAACCAAGGTGCGTCGCCACGCTCGTGACGAGCGCCACCGACGGCTCGTCGCCAGCGACGACGTCCGGGGAGAAGAGCTCCACGACGCCGATTGCCTGGCCATACGCGACGAGAGGAATGGCGATGGCCGTGCGGATCCCGCAGGCCCGGGCAATGTCGGCGCGCGCAAAAGTCGACGACGCGTCCGTGTCACGCCACCACGTGACCGCTCGCGTGTCCCAGGCGATGCCGACCAGGCCCGTGCCGTCGGAGGATGCCTTCCCCATGCTGGCGTCCCGCAGGGCCGTCGCGCCGTGGTCGTCGTGCCACGGCTCGGCACAGGCAAGAACGTCCCCGTCGCCGACAGGGAGCCACAACTGCGCCATCCGCCAGGGGGTGTCGCGGCAGAGGCGTTCCATCGATCGGCGCACAACGACCGTGAAGTCGGGCGCGTCCGCGAGGATCTCGAGGACCTCGAGCAGCAGCTTGCTGTGCCGCTCGACGGCGACGAAATCCGACACGTCGGCGATGACGCAGGAGAAGGCGTCGCCGTCGGGCCCCTGGACGAGGGAGATGCTGAACTTGACCCAGATCGCGCGACCGGTCGAGTGCACGTACCGCCGTATCCGCGTCATTGCCGGGACCTGGCCCGTGCGCATCAGCTCGACGGCCTCCGCGTCCCAGACCTTGTTGTCAGGGTGCGCGAAGGAAAGGAGCGGCTGTCCGGCAATGTGCTCCCGTTGATACCCCAGCAGCCGTGCGAGCGCGTCGTTTGCTTCCAGGACGACGCCGTCCAGGCCCACGATCGCGTGGCCGACCGCGCTGGAAGCGAGAACGTCCGCGACGCTCGGCTGCCAGGACTCTGCCATGGCTGAGTCATCGGGCTGCGGAGCCTCCGGGTGGAGGCAAACAGCCTGAGCAACCGCTGAAAATAGAACACCCCGGGCGTTTCCTCCTCAGCCGAAGCTGAGG
>JAVEEB010000222.1 GCA_030840665.1 Frankiaceae bacterium
GCGACGCCGCCGCGGAAGTCGATGCTCGTCTTGAGGCCAAGGGTGAACAGGCTCAGGATGCTCAGGAGCACCGCGGTCCCGGACGCGAGAAACCAGATCTTGCGCTTGCCGACGAAGTCGACCTTGACGCTGCCCGTGTAGAGACGGTGCGCGAGCGACCCGGACATCAGGCCTCCTGTCCAGCGGTAACGGCGGTGGTCGCCGCGGGCGCGGGTTCCAGGTCGACGCGGTCGGCGAGGCCGGATGCGCGCGGGTGCTTGGCGAAGAACTTGCTGCGCACCATCAACGTGATGAGCGGCTTCGTGAACAGGAACACGATGATCAGGTCGCTGATCGTGGACAGGCCGAGGGTGAAGGCGAACCCGCGGACGTCACCGATGGACACGAAGTACAGGACGCCGGCAGCGAGCAAGGACACGAAGTCGGCCGACAGGATCGTGCGGCGCGCCCGCTCCCAGCCGCGCTCCACGGCGACCCGTGGCGTGCGGCCGTCACGGATCTCGTCGCGGAGTCGTTCGAAGTAGACGACGAATGAGTCGGCCGTGATACCGACGGCGATGATGAAGCCGGCGATGCCGGCGAGGGTCAGCGTGTAGCCGAGCGAGTGCCCGAGCAGGACCAGAGTCGCGTACAGCAGGGCGGCTGAGGCCGCGAGGCTGGCGATCGTCACCAGGCCCAGCGCCCGGTAGTAGAGCAGCGAGTAGAGCACGACGAGGATCAGCGCGATGCCGCCGGCGATGAGGCCGGCGCGGAGCTGGTCGGAGCCCAGGGTCGGCGAGACGGTGGCGACGGTGTCGACGGTGAACGCGACCGGCAGTGCGCCGAACTGCAGCACCTTTACCAGGTCGGTGGCGGTCTGCTCGCTGAAGTTGCCGGTGATCTGCGCGTTGCCGTCCGTGATCGCAGCTTGGATGACCGGCGCCGATTCGACGACGCCGTCGAGGACGACGGCGATCTGGTTGAACGGGCTGGAGTACGCGACGACCGCGCTCGTCGCCTTGCCGAACACGTCGGCGCCGTGGCTCTTGAGCTCGAGGTTGACGTTCCAGTCGGTCGCCGACTGCGACACGAGCCCGGCGGTCGCGCCGCGGATCTCGTCACCCTTGAACAACTCCGGGCCGAGCAGGTACTTGTTGACGCCGCCGCCGCCGTTGGGGCCGCAAGCGACAACCACCTTGAGGGCGTTGGGGTCCGTGTCCGGGACGACGGGCTGCAGCTTGTCGACGGACGGGCACGCGTAGGAACCGAACTGGGTGAGGACCGCCGGGTCGACCCCGTCCAGCGTCGTCCGCAGCGGCAGACCGCTGACGAGCGGCGGCGGGGTCGTGCTGAGCGGAGCGGGGGTCGGGGACGCGGCCGCGGAACCGGTGGCGCTCCCGGACACCGACGGGGTCGTCGGGGGTGTGGGTGTGGGAGTCGCCGATGCCGCGAAGAACTGGGCCGGGAGTGCACGGCCGTTGCTGGTGGCGCTCGGCGACGGACTCACCGACGTGCTCGCGGTCGCACTCACGCTCGGCGACGGTGACGTGGAGGTGGACGTGCTCCCGGTCACCGACGGCGTCGCGCCGGGCGACGGCGTCACCTGGGTGACGTCGGGGGCGACGGTCGTGCCGCCGGTCTCGATGAGGACCTGGCGGAAGCGCACGATGGCGGCCTGCTTGACCTTGTCGATCGCGTCGCGGCCCTCTCCGGGCACGTTGATGCGGATCCGGTCGGTGCCCTCGACCCGCACTTCGGCGTTGCTCACGCCGTAGGAGTTGATGCGCTGGCGCAGGATCGTCACGGACCGGGCGAGCTGGTCGGCATTGACCTTCTGGCCGCCGTCGATGTTGGTGGGCTTCATGAGCACTGTCGTGCCGCCGCTGAGGTCGAGGCCCAGAGCCGGGGTGTGCGTCTTGCCGAGGCCGACCCCCAGATAGAGGGCGATCATCGCGACCAGAACGACGGCGAGCGGGCGCCACGGGTTGGACGCGCGCTTGGGGGCTGCCACGAGTGTGTCTCCTGAAGTGGGTCGTGCGCCCGTTGCCGGGCAGGCGGGCGCGGTGCGCCCAGCCGTCGATTATTGCGGTTGCGTCAGTCAGTCGCGGGAGGTTCGTCGGTGTCGACGGCCGCCGTGTCTTCGGCAACTACGGGCTCAATCGGACGAGCGATGGCCGCCCGAGCGATCCGGATGGGCACTCCGGGGGCGATCTCGAGCAGGACAGTGTCGTCTTCGTTCTCCGCGACGATACGCCCGTACACGCCCGCCGTGGTGATGACCTCGGTTCCGACGCTCACGGTCGCCTGGATGGCCCTGGCCCGCTGCGCGCGAGCGCGTTGCGGACGGATCATCAGGAAGTAGATGGCCAGGAAGATGACCGGGTAGATGAGCAACGAGGTCGCGCCGCCACCTGAAGCGGGAGCTGCACTAACGGCTAGAACGGTCGAGAACACGCGGGGCCTTCCTGGAACCTGACAAAGCTTGTGACGCGCCGCAGTCTAGGAGAGTGCGTCCGCGAGAACCAAACGCGCGGGCCTCTGCCGAAGTGCCCGTCAGCCCGCGGCGTCCTCGCCGGCGTCGAACAGGGAGGCCTCGACCGCCCGGGCCGCCGGTGGCGGCGTGAGGCCCAGGTGTCGCCAGGCGGCCGGCGTGGCGACGCGGCCGCGGGGCGTTCGCATGAGGAAGCCGGCGCGGACCAGGAACGGCTCGGCGACCTCCTCGACCGTCTCGCGCTCCTCGGCCACGGCAACGGCCAATGTCGACAAGCCGACGGGCCCACCGCCGAAGCGCCGTAGCAGCGCATCGAGCACCGCCCTGTCGAGCCGGTCCAAGCCGATCTCGTCCACCTCGTACAGCTCGAGCGCCCGCGCGGCCGTCTCGGCGTCGACGACGCCGCTCCCCCGCACCTCGGCGAAGTCCCGGACCCGTCGCAGGAGCCGGTTGGCTATGCGGGGCGTGCCCCGGGAACGTCCGGCGATCTCCGCCAGTC
>JAVEEB010000240.1 GCA_030840665.1 Frankiaceae bacterium
GGCGGTGACGCCTCGCAGGTCGCGTTGGTCGACATGTCCCACATGGGCCGCAACCCGGCTCGCATCATTCCTGCCTGGCTTCAATTCCTGAACGACGCGGGCGCGCCGGGCCGTCCGGTGCGCGGCATCGGCGAGCCGATCTGGGCCGGCCGGTCGGAGGCGGAGCTGGCCGAGTGCCAGATCCACGAGGCGCTCCTCAACCGCGCGGTTGACGCCCAGACCGACTTCTGGCTCCGGTGCCCGTACGACACCGACGCGCTCGACGTCTCGGTCATCGAGGAGGCTCAACGCAGCCACCCGTTGCTGTCGGAAGACTTCAAGGGAGTCAACAGCGACCTCTTCGCCGGGCATGACGAGAGCGTCACCTCGTTGTTCGGGCTCGCGCTCCCGCAACCGCCGCTGGACGCCGTCGCCCTCGTCTTCGACGCGGACCGGCTCTGGCAGATCCGCCAAGAGGTGCGGGCCTGGCTGGTCCTCGTCGACGCGGCCGAAGACCAGATTTCCGATGTCGTGCTCGCTGTCCACGAGCTGGCGACCAACTCGGTGCGCCACGGCGGCGGGGTCGGCCGGTTCCGCGCGTGGCGCCGCGGCGGCACCGTCACGTTCGAGATCGCCGACAACGGGCGCGTGGCGGACCCGATGGTGGGCCGGTTGCCGCCGTCCATCGAGCAGACGGGCGGTCGTGGCGTGTGGCTCGCCAACCAGCTGTGTGACCTGGTGCAGATCCGTTCCGGCGACCACGGGACGACTGTCCGCGTCACCCTCGCCGTCGGCTGACGGGGCCTACGCCGGGTCGACGATCCCCGCGTAGGCGTCTGCGTGCCGGCGCACGTAGAGCGCGATGAACGAGCACTGCGGCACGATGCGCTTGCCCTCCGCCTTGATGGTGTCGAGCGCGTGACCGGCCAGCACGCTGCCGAGGCCCTGCCCGTTGAGCGACGGGTCGACTTCGGTGTGGGGGAACAGCACGCGGTCGCCGTCGATGCGGTAGTCGGCCAGCCCCACCATGCGGTCGCCGACGTACAACTCGAAACGGGAACGTGCCTCGTTGCGCTCGACGCGCGGATCGTGGTCCATGTACGGATCCTGCCCAACGATGGTGGCTCGCTACCCGGATGGGTCCAGTCTGGCGGCGAGCACGGTGATGTCGTCGTCGACGCTCGCATCGACGGACGTCCGAACGATCGAGGTGAGCACCTCGCCGAGGGACCCGGGCCACGGCGCCGTGCGTGCCGCGGCTTCGAGCGCGGCCAGGCCGACGCCGAAATCCCGGTCCCGCCGCTCCACGAGACCGTCGGTGAAGAGCACGAGGGTCGCGCCGGGCTCGAGCGTGAGGGCGCGCTCCTGTCGCGGTTGTGTGGCCATGCCGACCGGCACGTCGCCTTCCTCGGGCGATGGCCACCGCGGGGCGAGGTCCGCTCCGACGACCAGGATCGGTGGGTGACCTGCGTTGACGTACCGGGCCACGCCGCCGGACGGGTCCACGAGGACGTAGACGCAGGTGACGAATTCCTCGGTGTCTTCCTGGATGAGGTAGCGGTCCAGGTTCGAGAGCACCGTGGCGGGCGCCGGGTCGATGGCGACGTAGGCCCGGACCGCCGCGCGGATCCGTGTCATGACCGCCGACGAGTGCACGCCGCGGCCCATCACGTCGCCGACGACGAGCCCGACGCGGCCGTCCGGCAACGGGACAGCGTCGTACCAGTCGCCCCCCACTTGCTCGACCTCGTCGCCTCCGGCGCGATACACGGCGGCGAGCTCCAACCCGTCCGCGGTGGGCACGCCGCTCGGCGCCAGGGAGCGTTGCAGCGACTGCGTGACGTCGGACATGCGCTCCAGCAGCTGCGCGCGCAGCAGCGCCTCACCGCTCTGGGCGGCGAGTGACTCCATGAACGCGAAGTCGTCCGCGGTGAAGGGGTCGCGAGACCCGAAGCCCGCGGTCATCACGCCGACGACGGTCCCCGCGACGAGCAACGGCAGGCCCGCGAAATGCGCGTTGTCCGCCGCGGCCTCGTCGCTGACCACCATCGCGGGGTATTGCTCGCGCATCTCCTCGATCGTCAGGTGCACGGGAGCCGCAGTGCGGACAACGGCACTCATCGGCGTGGGCGCGGCGACGGGAATGTGCTGGTAGGTCATCGCGACTTCCCGCGTATAACCGAACCAGGTCACGACATTGATGGTGCTTCGCGCCCTATTCACCAGACACAGGGCGCCTCGACGCGCACCCAGCGAACCCTGCAAATGCTTTTGTACGGCGGCACCGACGTCCGCCACGGTCACGGCGTGCGCCAGGTCGGCCGTCACCCGTAGCAACCGTTGCGTGCGCTGCATGGCGTCCGCGGTCTCGTCGTACGAGATCTGCAGCTGTTGCTCGGCCTCGACCTGCGCGGTGATGTCGCGCGTGCACCCGATGGTGCCGGTCGCGGCGCCGTCCGGCGCCTGCGTGACCTGACCGAGGCCCTCGATCCAATGCGTGCTGCCGTCGGGCCACACGACGCGGTGGCGCACGGCATACGTGCCGCCGTTGACGAGGGCGGTCTGCACCGCGGCGAGGACGGACTCGCGGTCGTCGGGGTGCAGCGTTGCGACATACGTGTCGTACGTGCCGTCGAAGCTGCCGGGCGCCAGGCCGAACATCGTTTCGAGCGCGTCGTCCCAGGAGGTCCGGCCGCTGGCGATGTCCCAGTGCCAGGTGCCCAGGCCGCCGGCGGCCAGGGCCAGCCGCAACCGCGCTTCGCTGTCCTCGAGTTTGGCCGCTGCGGCGCGCTCGTTGGTCACGTCCCAGGCGAGGGCGAGCACACCGACGATGGCGCCGGTCGCGTCGCGCAGCGGGCTGTCGGTGAGGTAGACGCGGACGGTGGCGTCCGGGTGGTGCCGCACGTAGATGTCGCCGCGCCAGGTCTCGCCGGCGCGCACCTTCTTCATCACGTCGGCCATGAGGGCGCGTGATTCCTCTGCGATGAGGGTCGGCGCAATGTCAAGGCCGCGCGCGTCGACGGAACGGATGCCGAGCAGGTCCTCGGCGGCGCGGTTCAAAGCGACGATGCGTCCAGCCGTGTCGCCGATGAGCGCGGCCGTGGCGATGCCGTCGATCACACCGATAGCGACGGGTAGCAACGCGTCCAGGCCGGTTGCTGCTGGCGTCACCTCGCTCGTCACGGGACCTCTCGACTTCCAGGGCAGGGCTGATCGCGATCCGCGAAGCATACGGGCGCGCCAAACGATGGCGTGTCGCGGCACTATGGGGGGCAGTGCCGGGGCTGACACGCAGCGAGGAGGTGATGCGATATGCCAATTCGTGGCGTTGCAAGCACCTCCGCGGCAAGCGGCGAAGTAGGCACGAACGGCCCCGTCGCGTCGGTATGGGCTCCGCTCGCGATCGGCGCCTACCGCGCCCTGTGGATCGCCGGGCTTGTCAGCAACATCGGCACCTGGATGCAGACTGTCGGCGCGCAATGGCTGCTGGTCGGCCGCCCGAATTCGGCGGCTCTGGTCGCCCTCGTACAGACCGCCAGCACGCTCCCCGTCCTGTTGCTGGCTTTGCCCGCGGGTGTGCTGGCCGATGTCTTCGAGCGGCGGCGGCTGCTGATCGCATTCCAGGCGTTCCAGTTCGCGGTCGGTGTGGGCCTCACGGTGCTCACCATCGTCGGTCAGATGCCGCCGGCCCTGTTGCTGTCGTTCACGTTCCTGCTCGGGTGCGGTCAGGCGTTGTGGGTGCCGGCGTTCCAGTCCTATATCCCTGAGCTCGTGCCGCGCAGCCTCTTGCCGTCGGCCGCCGCGCTGGGAGGCGTCAGCATCAACCTGGCGCGCGCGATCGGTCCGGCGGTTGCCGGGGTGCTCGTGGCCCGCACCGGCGTCGGTTTCGTGTTCGCTGTCAACGCGGCGACGTTCCTGGCGTTCACCGTGGTGCTCGTGTTCGCACGGTCACCGGCCGCGCTGCGGCCCGCGGACCCGGAGCGGTTCCTGCCCGCGCTGCGGGCGGGCAGCAGGTACGTGCGCCATTCGCTCGTCGTACGACGAATGCTTTTGCGCTCTGCGCTTTTCGTGTTCCCCGGCACCGCGATGTGGGCGCTCCTGCCGCTCATCGCCAGCGACCGCCTCGGGATGGACGCCGGCGGCTACGGAGTCCTGCTCGGCTCGGTCGGCGTGGGAGCTGTCGGCGGGGCGGTCGTGCTGCCGAGGTTGCGGGCGCGCCTTTCCTCCACGCAGCTGCTGGCGCTGGGCAGCGTTGTCTACGGCGCGTCGCTCGTGGTCCTCGCGACCGTCGACAACTCGTGGCTCGTGGGGCTGGCCCTCCTGCCGACCGGCACGGCGTGGATCGCGGTGCTGTCGAGCCTCAGCGCGTCGCTGCAGGTGTTCCTGCCGCACTGGGTCCGCGGTCGGGGGCTGTCGATCTATCAGGTCGTGCTGTTCGGCGGCCAAGCCGTCGGTGCGGTCGTCTGGGGGCAGGTCGCACAGCACGCGGGCCTGCAGACGTCGTTCCTGGCCGCTGCCATCGTGATGATCGTGGGCGCCCTCACGCTGTTCCGCTGGCCGATGCGCGACGTGGGCGACGTCAACCGGTCGTCGGCCCCGTACTGGGAGGACCCACAGCTGGTGTTCGAGCCCGAGCCCGACGCCGGGCCCGTGCTCATCGTGGTGACGTACAGCGTGACGGTCGGCAACGAAGCCAGGTTCCTCGAGGCGATGTCCTTCGTACGACGATCCCGCCTGCGCACCGGCGCGACACGGTGGGACCTGTATCGGGACGGGGAGAGCGACGACCGGTACATCGAGACGTACGTGGTGGGGTCCTGGGGCGAGCACATGCGCCAGCACGAGGGCCGGTTGACGGCCGCGGATCGCGCGCGGGAAGAGGCGGCGCGGGACCTCTGCGACGGCCCGCCCGAAGTGCGGCACCTTTTCCCGGCGACCGACTGACCGCCCCGCTGCCCGCCGGAGCCCGCTAACCCGTCACGGCATGGCGAAACCGTGCTGGCGCCAGGCCTCGTACACGCCGATCGACGCGGCGTTCGACAGGTTCAGCGAACGGCGGCCGGCGACCATGGGGATGCGGACGCGCTCCGTGACGCGCGAATCGGCCAGCACCTCGTCGGGCAGGCCCGTCGGTTCGGTGCCGAACAGCAGCACGTCGCCGGGCTCGTACGCGATGTCGGCGAAGTTCCTGTCGCCCTTGCCGGTGAAGGCGAAGATGCGGGCGCCCGCGAACGCACTCCACGCGGCGGCGAGATCCTCATGGACCGTCACCGTCGCGAGGTCGTGGTAGTCCAGGCCGGCGCGCCGCAGCTTGGTGTCGTCCATGTCGAAACCCAGCGGGCCGATGAGGTGCAACTCGCTCCCCGTCACCGCGGCGAGACGGATCGCGTTGCCCGTGTTGCCGGGGATGACAGGGTTGAGGAACGCGATACGGAGCACGCCCGCATGATGCCAGGCGATAGGCGGCGGGGTTGCCGTCGCCCGAAGGCCGGCACCTACTCGGGTGCAACCTTGCGCGGGGGCTCCGGATCGATCGCCGTCAGCGGCAGGCCGCACAGGCGGGCGACGGTGGGGACGAGCCCACCTTGTACGACGACCGAGAAAGCGACCACCACCACGACGATCCCGTACAGGCGCTCGTGGCCGGCCACGTCGGATGTCGCGATGAACGTCCCGAGCAGGATCGGCACCGCGCCCTTGAGCCCCGACCACAACACGAAGACACGTTCGTTCCGGGAGAGGCGCAACGGCCAGATGACGACGCCGACGAGGACGGGCCGGATGACGAAGGCAAGCAGTGCCGCGATCGCAAGGCCGGTGCCCCACACGGCGGTCGAGGCGAGGTCCGGAAGCCGAACGGTCAAGCCCAGCAGCACGAACGCGACGATCTCGGCGAGCGCCGCCAGCGAGCTCGCGAAGTGCTCGATCTCCGCCTTGTACGGCGCGCGGACGTCGCCCACGACGATGCCCGCGACGAAAACCGCGAGGAAGCCCGAGCCGTGGGCAACCGTCCCGGCCCCGTAGACGACGAGGGCGCCCGCGAGGACGCGGAGCGGGTACATGCCGGCGTCGGGGAGCGCGACGACGCGCATCATCCAGCGCAGGGCAAAACCGCCGGCGACGCCAACCGCGGCGCCGATCGCCATCTGCAACGTGAACTCCACGAGCCCGCTCGCCCAGCCGCCGCCGAGCAGCAGCGCCGCCATGAGGGCAATGCCGACGGGGTCGTTGGCCCCTGATTCGCCCTCGAGCAACGTGCCACTGCGGCCGCCCACCTGGCGCCCGCCCAGGACGGAGAACACCACCGCCGGGTCTGTCGGCGATAGCGCCGTGCCGAGCAGCAGCGCGGGCGTCCACGCGAAGCCGAATACGTAGTGCGCCAGGAGGGCAACCCCGGCCGCCGTAACCGCGGTGCCGGCGACGCCGAGCCAGACGATGGCGCCGCCCACCCCGCGCAGTCGCGAGACACCGATGCCCATGCCGCCGTGGAAGAGGATGAGTGCGAGCGCTACGCCGACCGCCTGCTGGGCGTGCGGCAACGACACGCGCAGGCCCGGCGCGACGGTCACGGCGACGGCGGCCCCGACGAGGAACAGCGCCGGGGCGGGGACGCGGATGCGGGCGCCGACGCGGGCCGAGGCCAGCGCGAGCATCGTCGCGAGGCCGACCACGAGCATCAACAGGGCGGCGTGCTCGACCTCGCTCACGCGGCGGGGCCTGGGTCGTACAAGGTCATGGGCGCGACTTTCGGCTCGACGGAACAATCGCCGACCAGGCTTCCCGGCACACCGCTTGCGACCTTACCGCCAGGTTAATTCGTGGCGAAGGGCCGTGCGTTCGGAGCACCGAACGTGGTGAGGTGGGGGTGCGCCCCGAATGCTCGGGTTAACCGGAGTGCACGATGTCGGCGCAACGTGCTTGGCTCAAAGCCAAGATCATCAAACTGCTGGGGAGAAGTCATGGCACGCGCAGACGCTTTGCTCACGTTCTCGACGCGCCGAGGGTGGCGCAAGTGGGTTGCGGTCCTCCTCTCCCTCTTTGTCCTCGGCGCCCTGGCGGGGGCCCTCGGCAGCAAGATTGCCGACGTCGAGAAGAACAATGCCGACTCGTTCCTGCCGGGCAGTGCCGAGTCGACCCAGGCCGTGCACATCGCCGAAGACATCTTCGGCAGCGCCAACAAGGTCGGGTTGACCATCGTCTTCACGCGGACCGGCGGGCTCACCGACGCGGACAAGGCCGCGATCACCGCCGATGGCGCGGTCATCGGGAAGTATGTCGTCGGCCAGAAGTCGCAGGCGGTCTTCTCGAAGGACGGTGCCGCGGCGCTGCTGAACGCCGAGATGGCGATCGACGAGCACCAGGCCACCGACTTCGTCAACAACGTGAAGGCGCTGCGCACCGCGGTGCACGCGAGCGCGCCGGCCGGGCTCAATGTGTACGTCAGTGGCCAGGCGGGTGCCAGCACTGACTTCTTCGACGCCTTCGCCGGCCTCGACAGCACGTTGCTCATGGCCGCCGGCATCATCGTCGCGTTGCTGCTCATCATCACGTACCGCAGCCCGGTCTTGTGGGTCGTGCCGCTCTTCTCGGCCTTCATCGCGTCGCAAGCCGCGGCAGGTCTCGTGTACCTGCTCGCGAAGAACGACATCATCACCGTCAACGGGCAGAGCGCGGCCCTGCTGCCGATCCTTTGCATCGGTGTCGGGACGGACTATGCGCTGCTGCTCATCTCCCGATATCGAGAAGAGCTGCATGCGTACGAGGACAGGCACGAGGCGATGGGCGTCGCGGTGCGCCGCACGTTCCCGGCGATCCTTGCGTCGGCGGCCACCGTCGCGCTGGCGATGCTCGTCCTGCTGCTCGCCGAACTCAACAGCAACAAGGGACTCGGCCCCGTCCTCGCGATCGGTGTTGCTGTCGTCTTCGTCACGATGCTGCTCTTCCTTCCGGCGGTGCTCGTGTGCCTCGGCCGCTGGGTCTTCTGGCCGTTCATCCCCCGCCACGACTCGGCGCTGGTGACCGAGGGCCAGCACCCCCTGTGGTCCCGCATCTCCGGCTTCGTCGTCACCCACGCGCGGCGCGTGTGGCTGGCGACCGCTGTCGTCCTGGTGGCCTGCGCCTTCGGTGCGACCACGCTGCACATCGGCCAGTCCAACGCCGACACGTTCACGAAGAAGACCGAGGCGATCACGGGCCTGTCCGCACTCGCGCAGCACTTCCCGGCAGGCGAGTCGCAGCCGGTGGACATCTATGCCAAGCCCGACTCGGCGACCGCGCTCGTCGCCGCCGTGAAGGGAGTGGCCGACGTCGCGAGCGTCGGTGACCCGCAGGT
>JAVEEB010000275.1 GCA_030840665.1 Frankiaceae bacterium
CTGCCGCCCTAGCCGACCCCAGCGTCATCCTGGCGGGCCAGACGCCGCACCTGATCGACGAATGGCAGCTGGTTCCCGACGTCTGGAACGCCGTCCGAAGTGCCGTCGATGACCGGCAAGCATCTGGCCAATTCATTCTGACGGGGTCCGCCACCCCGACCGAAGATGTGACGCGGCACACCGGCGCCGGCCGATTCGCGCGCGTCCAGATGATGCCGATGTCCCTGCGTGAGCAGGGGCAGTCCACTGGCGCGGTATCGCTTGAGGCGCTGTTCAACGGCAAACCCTTCAGCAGCGCCGGCCCCGAGCTGGACCTCAACGGGGTTGCCGAGCTCCTCTGCCGTGGCGGGTGGCCGGGCAACTTGAACCGCGACCTCTCGGACGTCCTGAACGCGAACCGCGACTACCTCGCGACGATTGCAGGCACTGACATCGTCACTATCGACGGCATCCGGCGAGACCCACGCAAGGTCGCGGCGTTGCTCTTCGCGCTTGCTCGCAACGCCGGCACGTACGTGACAAGCCGGACCCTCCAGGGCGACATCACACGCGAAGGGCAAAAGCTCGCATCGAAGACGCTAGACAGCTATTTGGATGCTCTCGCACGACTTTGGGTGTACGTCGAGCAGCCCGCGTGGGGGCAGCACATGCGATCGTCCGCGCAGGTACGACGCGCTCCCAAACGCCACCTCGTCGACCCCTCACTCGCTGTCGCCGCCATGGGCACAACACCCAAGGCTCTCCTCGCCGACCCAGAAGCGTTCGGGCAACTATTCGAAAGCCTCGTGTTCCGTGACCTGTCCGTCTATGCCCAGGCGATCGACGCGCGCGTGTTCGCCTATCAGGACACCACCGGAGAGTTCGACGCTGTCGTGGTTCGCGGCGACCAATGGCTCGGTATCGAAGTCAAACTGTCAGGTCGCCCCGAGGTCATCGACTTCGCCGCCGCAGGCCTTGTTCACCTCGCGAGCCGGATGCGCACACCGCCGACCGCGTTGACCGTCATCACTGCGACTGGACCGGCTTACCGCCGAAAGGACGGCGTCCACGTAACCTCGATCCTCGACCTCGGTCCGTGAGCACCGCGCTGCAGCAGGCCGCCGTCGTCGACTTAGAACACCGACGGCGCTGCGGACACATAGGGAGCGGGTGACGGGAATCGAACCCGCACTATCAGCTTGGGAAGCTGATGTTCTGCCATTGAACCACACCCGCGAGCGTCTCCCAGGCGTGAAAACGAGCCTTCGGGATGCCGATCGGATCGATCCTAGACCAGCCGCGATAGCCTGCGCCGGTGCTCCTGTCTGACCGTGACCTCAAGGCCGATATCGCGACCGGCCGCATTGGCCTCGAACCGTACGACGAAGCGATGGTGCAGCCGTCGAGCATCGACCTGCGACTCGATCGCTTCTTCCGCGTGTTCGAGAACCACCGCTACCCGCACATCGACCCGTCCGAGCATCAGGAAGACCTGACCAAGCTGATCGAGACGCCGACCGGGGAGCCGTTCATCCTGCACCCGGGCGAGTTCGTGCTCGGTTCCACGTACGAAGTGATCACGTTGGCCCACGACCTGGCCGGCCGGCTCGAAGGCAAGTCGTCCCTCGGGCGTCTCGGGCTGCTGACGCACTCAACGGCAGGGTTCATCGACCCGGGGTTCAGCGGTCACGTCACCCTGGAGCTGTCGAACGTCGCCACGCTGCCCATCAAGCTCTGGCCCGGGATGAAGATCGGCCAGCTGTGCGTGATCCGGATGACGTCGCCGGCGGACAACCCGTACGGCTCCGCCGCGGTGGGCAGCCGCTACCAGAACCAGCGCGGCCCCACGCCGTCGAAGTCGTACCTGAACTTCTCCCGCATCGACGTCTGAGGACGAGAAAAAGCGTTTCCGCGGAAACGCTTTTTTGTAGACTCGTCGCCTGCTCAGGGTTCGGCGGTGCGGCGAAGAACAATGGAGACGACATGGCAGACGTCGATGGCGGGACGGCCGAACGCGAGGGCATCCTGCGCGCCGCCACGGACTACATCGAGTCGTGGCTCGACGGCGACAGCGAACGGATGGCAGGCTGCCTCCATCCGGACCTCGTCAAGCGCGAACTCGAGTACGGCGACGGGACGGCGGAGCCCACCGTCGACACGATGTCGCGGGACGCGATGGTGGCCGCGACGGAGGTCGGCTACGGCAAGAAGTACGAGCGACCGTACGACGCCACGATTCTCGACGTGTTCGAGGACATCGCAACGGTGCGGGTTCTCTCCTCCGTCTACATGGACTACCTGCACGTCGCGCGGTTCGGGGACCGGTGGCTGCTCGTGAACGTCCTCTGGAAGCGCAGGCCGGGCCGATGATCGTCGAGTCGCTGCCCACGCGGGCCGGCGACGTGATGCGCGACGGCCAGCGCATCGCCTGGCAGGAGTTCGGCGCGGGCGAGAACGTCGTGCTGCTCCTGCCGACATGGTCGATCGTGCACAGCGACTTCTGGCGCTACCAGGTGCCGTTCCTTGCCGAGCGCTGTCGCGTGATCGTCTTCGACGGGCTCGGCAACGGTGCGTCGGACCGGCCGACCGAGGCCGCGTACTACGGCGACCTGCCGTTCGCGGACGACGCGGTTCTCGTCCTGGACGCCTGCGGTGTCGAACGCGCCGCCGTCGTCGGCACCTCGCAGGGCGGTGTGTGGGCGCTCGCCCTCGCCGCCCGTCATCCGGAGCGCGTGGCCGCGGCCGTGTTCATCGGCGCGAACGTCCCGCTGGCACCGGGACACCCCGTGCGGGTCGCGGCGAACGCCGCATTTCTCGACGAGATCGACGAGCTCGACGAGCACCCGGGCTGGGCCAAGTGGAACCGTGCCTACTGGCTCAGCCATTACCGCGAGTTCCTGGAATTCTTTTTCGGGCAGTGCTTCACCGAGCCCGACTCGGCGGCGGAGATCGCGCACTTCGTGGAGATGGGGCTGCAGACCAGCCCCAACGTGTTGCTAGCGACCGCGGGCGACGACGACGCGAACGTGACGCCGGAGCTCGCGCGGGCATACGCCGCAGCCGTTTCCTGCCCCACGCTCGTGATTCACGGCGACGAAGACGCGATAGCGCCACTGGCGCGGGGCGAGGAGCTCGCGCGCCTGCTCCGAAGCGAGCTTGTCGTCATGCGCGGCAGCGGTCACGAGCCGCAGTGCCGAAACCCAGTTGTGACGAACGCCAC
>JAVEEB010000156.1 GCA_030840665.1 Frankiaceae bacterium
CGTTGCCCGACGGCTGCCCGCTCGTGGTGCGCCCGCCGCTGCGCGATCCGCACCATTCGGCCTCGGTGCCGGCGTTGGTGGGCGGTGGGTCGGGCACCACGCGACCGGGCGAGATCAGCCTGGCCCACAACGGGGTGCTCTTTCTGGACGAGGCACCCGAGTTTCCCCGGGGGGTGCTCGACTCCCTGCGCCAGCCGCTGGAGACCGGCTCGATCACGATCGCGCGCGCGTCCGGGTCCGTCGTCTTCCCGGCCGAGTTCACGCTCGTCCTCGCGGCCAACCCGTGCCCGTGCGGGGGAGCGTTGGAGTGCGTCTGCCCGTCGCCGGCCATGCGCCGGTACCTGGCCCGGCTGTCCGGACCGCTGCTGGATCGCATCGACCTGCAGTTGCGGATCGACGCGCCCGCCAAATCCGCCATGCTGGACGACGAGGCATTCTCCGAGACGAGCGCCGTCGTGCGCCTGCGGGTGGCGGCGGCGCGGGACCGGGCCCGGGAGCGGCTCGCGCCGTACGGACTCACCCGCAACGGGCAACTGCCCGGCGGGCTGCTGCGGCGAGAGCTGGCACCGACACCAGATGGACGCCGGTTCGTCCGGGAGATGTTCGGGACCGGGGTGCTGACGGCGCGCGGTGTCGACCGGGTCCTGCGTACGTCGTGGAGCATCGCCGACCTCGCCGGCGTCTCACGGCCCACCGTCGTCGAGGTCGGGGAGGCACTGGCGCTCCGCCTGGGGGCGACGGGGGTTGCCATGGGGTCGGCCAAGAAGCGCAAGACGGTGTCGGCGCCTGATGCCGACTCGCGGCCGGCGACACCAGTGGCGCCCACGGCAACGGCCCCGGCGCTGCGACTCGTCCCGGCAGCAAAGCCCGGCGTCTCCGACCCCTCGACGAGCGCGCCATGACGACCGAATCAACGGATCGCCTCGCCGAGCGCGCCGCGCGCGCGGCGCTGAGTCGTGTCGCCGAGCCGGCTGAGCCCGCCGTGATTCGGTCCGTTGTCCTGCACGGCGCGCTGACCGTCTGGGAGGCCGTCCGCGGCGAGGGGTCCGTGCCGGGGATGACCGCAGCTGCGGTGGCCAGCGTCCGCGCACGGCTGCCGCACGACCCGGGCGCTGACCTGGAGGCATTGGAGCGCGTCGGCGGGCGATTCCTGATTCCGGGCGACGACGAATGGCCGTCGTCGTTGGCGGTCCTCGCCGAGCGTTCGCCGATCGGCCTCTGGGTGGCGGGCCCTGCGGGGCTCAGGGACCTGGGTCATCAGTCCGTCGCGATGGTGGGCTCGCGAGCCGCTACCGCCTACGGGGAGCACGTTGCCGCGGACCTCGCCTACGGGCTGGCCGGCCGCGACTGGGTGGTGGTGTCGGGCGGCGCCTACGGCATCGACGGCGCTGCGCACCGCGGGGCTTTGGCCGCCGAGGGGACGACGATCGCCGTGCTCGCCTGCGGCGTCGACGTCTCGTACCCGCGGGGTCACGAGCGCCTCTTCGACCGGATCCGGGAGTCGGGCGCGGTTGTCAGCGAGTGGCCGCCGGGCTGCGCCCCCATGCGGCACCGGTTCCTCACCCGCAACCGGGTCATCGCCGCCCTGAGTCCAGGGACCGTGGTTGTCGAGGCCGGCGCACGCAGCGGGGCGAGATCGACCGCTCGTGAGGCGCGCCAGCTCGATCGGGTGCTGATGGCCGTGCCGGGGCCGGTGACGTCCGCCCTCTCCGTCGGGTGTCACACACTGCTGCGACAGGAGGGCGTGCGGTGCGTGACGACCGCCGCCGAAATCATCGAGGAGGTGGGTCGCATCGGTGACCTCGCGCCATTGCCGCGTGGCGCCGTCGAGCCCCGGGATGCGCTCCCACCGGCGCTGCGTCGCGTGCTCGAGGCCGTGCCCTTGCGGGCGCCGGCGACAACGGACGCGATCGCCCGGATCGCCGGAATGGCGCCGTCGGAGGTGCGATCGGCCCTCGGGCAGCTTGTCGCGGGCGGTTTCGTGACCCCGGCCGCTGGCGGCTGGCGGGGGGCGCCAAAGCGTAAGGCTGCTGCTACGGCGGAGGCGGCGAGCCTGTTCGACGACTGAGGCTCTGTACGGCCGCCACGACGGCAGCCCGCCGAGTGGCGAGGGCTGTCCGCCCGCGCGCCTCCTTGACCCGGGATGCCGGGAGGCGGACGGTGCGTACATGCCCGCGGCGCGCCCTTCCCTCGAGGCCACCCGCGTGGGGCTCCCACCAGGGTTGGGCTCGGTGCTCGACGCCTTTGAGACGCACTTGTCCGCCGAGCGGAACCTGTCGGTGCACAGCGTTCGCGCGTACGTGGGGGACGTCACCGGGATGCTCGACCACGCCGCGCGTCGGGGCGCGACCGTTCCCGACGATGTCGACCTCGCCACGCTGCGCAGCTGGCTGGCGAAGCTCCGCACGAGTGGCCGAGCGCGCGCCACACTGGCCCGCCGCGCCTCGGCGGTCCGCACGTTCACGGGGTTTGCGGTCCGCCGCGGGCTGATGACGGCTGACCCGGGTGCCGCGCTCGCCACCCTGAAGGGCCACCGCACGCTGCCCGACGTCCTGTCCACGGATCAGATGGACCTTGTCCTCGCACCCACGCCACCGCTCACCGACGACCCGGCAGCGGCGGCGATGGCCGCCAGGGACACCGCCGTCCTGGAGTTGCTCTACGCGACCGGAATCCGCGTATCAGAGCTGTGCGGGCTCGACCTCGTGGACATCGACGAATCCCGTCGCGTCGTACGCGTGCTGGGCAAGGGCGCCAAGGAACGTTCGGTGCCGTACGGCGTCCCGGCGGAACGCGCACTACGAGCCTGGCTGGCCAGGCGTGACACCGTGGCCGTGGACGCCACGTCCAGCGCTGTGTTCGTCGGCCGCCGCGGTCGGCGCATCGATCCGCGAACGGCTCGTGGAATCGTGTACGCCCGTACGACGTTGGCAGGCGGGAAGGACCGCGTCGGCCCGCACGGTTTGCGGCACAGCGCTGCGACTCACCTCTTAGAAGGCGGCGCAGATCTCAGAACGGTCCAGGAACTGCTCGGCCACGCTACGCTCGCAACAACACAGATCTACACGCACGTATCCGTTGAGCGACTGAAGGCGACCTATGACCAAGCCCACCCCCGAGCGTGAACGCTCGAGAGTGCTGGCCTCGGCCCCGGAACCGTCAGCCGATCAGCCCCATGTCGTCGCGAGTGACATCGCGGACGGCCTTGCAGCCAGAGGGCACGCGATGACAGACACGGTGGCGGACGAGGCAAAGCTCGACGTCGACGAAGAGCCCGTTCTCGACGCCGCGGCTCTGGCCGCGCAGGCTCTGGAGCGCAAGGCCCAGGACAAGGCCGACGTCGACGAGGCGCTCGGCAAGCTGTGGCGCGAGTTCAAGGACACGCATCAGCTCGAGCTCCGCGAGCGCCTGATCCTGCACTACTCGCCGTTGGTGAAGTACGTCGCCGGCCGCGTCGGCGTCGGTCTCCCGCCGAACATCGAGCAGGCCGACCTCGTCAGCTACGGCATCTTCGGGCTCATCGACGCGATCGAGAAGTTCGACCTCAGCCGCGCGATCAAGTTCGAGACGTACGCGATCAGTCGCATCAAGGGCGCGATCATCGACGAGCTCCGCGCGATCGACTGGATCCCGCGGTCCGTCCGCTACAAGGCCAGGGAAGTCGAGAAGGCGTACGCCGCCCTCGAGGCCCGCCTGCACCGCACGCCCACGGAGACCGAGGTCGCCGAGGAGCTCGGCATCTCCCTCGAGGACCTCCACGCCATCTTCAGCCAGGTCTCCTTCGTCAACGTGGTCGCGCTCGACGAGCTGCTGAACGTCGGCGGCGAAAAGGGCGACAAGCTCTCCCTCGTCGACACGCTCGAGGACACGAAGGCCGAAGACCCGGTCGCCGCTTTCGAGACGGAGGAGACGAAGTACCTCCTCGCCCGCGCCATCAACACCCTGCCCGAGCGCGAGAAGATCGTCGTCACCCTCTACTACTACGAGGGCCTCACGCTCGCGGAGATTGGTCAGGTCCTCGGCGTCACCGAGAGCCGCATCTGCCAGATGCACACGAAGGCCGTGCTCCAGCTGCGCTCCAAGATCGCCGACCAGCGCGACTAGGCAGGTCGTCGTCGGCGTCGGTCGCGCATAACTGACATGGACGTCACCGTGGCTGCCGCCGCGGCAGCGCCCGCCCCGACCAACGGACCCGCGCCACCGCCTTGACCCGCTGTCGTGGGCGGACGCGACACGGCGACGCCCGAGGCAGTGACAGCAGCCTCGACAGGCGTAGCTGGCACCTTCGCGGCCGGCGGAAGACCAGGCAGTGGGCCGTCCACCGGTATCAGCCGCACCGGCCCACGGGCAAAGAGCAGCATCGGGTCGAGGTACTCCTCGCCACGCTTCAAGCCGAAGTGCAGGCACACGGTGCAACCGAGATGCCCGCCCGAGATGTGCCCGAGGACGTCGCCGGCGACCACGCCCTGACCCACACTCACGCCGGGCTCGACAGGCTCGTACGTCGTACGAAGGACACCGTGGCGGACCACCACGACCCCGGTGCCGGCCACGTGCCCCGCGAACGACACCACCCCGGCGCCCGCCGCCTCGACGGCCTGCCCCGCCACGGCCGCGAGATCGAGGCCGCGATGCCCGGCCGCGTAGGGAGTGGGCGGCGGCTGGAAGGCCCGGGTGACAACAGGCGGCTGGACGGGCCACACCCAGACCGCGGCAGCCACGGGAAGCCGGGCAACCGGCGGGGGAGTGGCCGTCGTCGCGGCGAGCAGGGCGCCGTACAAAGCGTTGGGCATGTCGGTCAATCTGCCGTGCCCGTTGCCATCGCCCCGGCCGACGGACATGCCCTGTGGACAGGGCCGGCCTGTGCATATTCGACCGCCTCGGCAGGCATGTGCGAGACTGGCCTGGAGTCCGGGTCATGCCCGGGCTACTTCGCACGCCCTCTCCGCGTTTACTCGCGGGCGTTCGGCGCCTCGGTCCGTCCTAGACGGCTGGCATCGACGCGGGCGTCAGGGCGCCGGCCACCGGTCGCGCGCGACAACCGAGACCGTCGCCGGTCCGCACCACGAACGGCGGCACAAGCACGAAAGTGAGGCGCGGCACATGGCCGTCGTCACCATGAAAAACCTGCTGGACTCCGGAGTTCACTTCGGACACCAGACCCGGCGCTGGAACCCGAAGATGAAGCGTTTCATCTTCACGGAGCGCAACGGCATCTACATCATCGACCTGCAGCAGTCGCTGACGTACATCGACAACGCCTACGCGTACATCAAGGACACGGTCGCGCGCGGCGGGTCGATCATGTTCATCGGTACGAAGAAGCAGGCGCAAGAAGCGATCGCCGAGCAGGCGCGCCGCGTCGGCATGCCGTACGTGAACCAGCGGTGGCTCGGTGGCATGCTCACCAACTTCCAGACCGTCTTCAAGCGTCTCCAGCGCCTCAAGGAGCTCGAAGCAATCGAGCAGACCGGTGGCCAGACGGTGCTGTCGAAGAAGGAAGCCCTCATGCTCAAGCGTGAGCAGATCAAGCTCGCCCGCACCCTCGGCGGCATCCGCGAGATGACGAAGATCCCGAGCGCCGTGTGGATCATCGACACCAACAAGGAGCACATCGCCGTCGACGAGGCCCGCAAGCTCGGCATCCCCGTCATCGCGATCCTCGACTCCAACTGCGACCCGGACATGGTCGACTTCCCGATCCCGGGCAACGACGACGCGATCCGTTCGGTCGGCCTCCTCACGCGCGTCATCGCTGACGCCGTCGCCGAGGGCCTGATGGCCCGCGCCGGCGCCCGTTCGGGCGACGAGAAGCCCGAGCCCGGTGCCGACGAGCCGCTCGCCGAGTGGGAGCGCGAGCTGCTCGCGCAGTCCGAGGCAACCGCTGCCCCGGCCGCCGAAGCAGCGCCCGCTGCCGAGGCGCCCGTCGCTGAGGCCCCCGTCGCCGAGGCCCCCGTCGCTGAGGCCGCCGCAGCCCCCGTCACTGAGGCGCCCGTCGCCGACGAGACCCCGGCCAGCTGAAAACCCAGTCGAGCACGCATCCGTACGAGAGAGACGAGAACCACACAGATGGCTGTCACTGCAGCTGATGTCAAGAAGCTCCGGGAGCTCACGGGCGCCGGAATGATGGACTGCAAGCGGGCGCTCGAGGAAGCGGACGGCGACTTCGACGCCGCCGTCGAGGCCCTGCGCATCAGGGGTGCCGCGAAGGACGCCAAGCGGCGCGCCGAGCGCACCGCTAGCAACGGCATCGTCGCCGCTGCGGACGGCGCCCTGATCGAGCTCGCGTGCGAGACCGACTTCGTCGGCAAGAACGAGTCGTTCCAGCAGCTTGCCGCCGACATCGCGGCGCACGCGGCGGCCACGAAGACGGCCGACCTCGCGACCCTTCTGGGCCAGACGCTCGCCGACGGCAAGACGGTCGAGGAAAACATCACGAGCCTCGGTGCCGTCATCGGCGAGAAGCTGGAGCTGCGCCGGGTGGCGTACTTCGGTGGCACCGTCGCGACGTACATGCACAAGCGCGCGAGTGACCTGCCCCCGCAGGTCGGCGTGCTCGTCGAGTTCGAAGGCGGCAACGTCGAGGTGGCCCGTGGAGCGGCGATGCAGATCGCGGCGCTGAAGGCGCAGTACGTCACCCGCGACGAGGTCCCCGCGGACGTCGTCGAGAACGAGCGTCGCATCGCCGAGGCCACCGCCCGTGAAGAAGGCAAGCCCGAAGCCGCGATCAGCAAGATCACCGAAGGTCGCGTCAACGGCTTCTTCAAGGACGTCGTGCTCCTCGAGCAGTCGTCCGTCCAGGACAGCAAGAAGACGGTCAAGGCGATGCTCGACGAGGGCAACGTGAACCTGATCCGCTTCGTCCGCTTCGAGGTTGGCCAGGCCTAGTCCCGTCCACATTTCGACGCACCGACCGACCAGGAGGCCGCCCGTGACCCAGAACCCCGCCCAGGCCTTCGTGATCGATCCGCACCAACCGCCGGACGCGCCCCCTGGCTATGCCTGGGGGCGCGTTCTGCTGAAGCTTTCCGGTGAGGCGTTCAGCGGGGACGACCCGTTGGGCATCAATTCCGAGGCCGTCCAGTCGATGGCTCGCCAGGTCGCGGACGTCGTACGAAATGGTTTGCAAGTGGCCGTTGTCGTCGGTGGCGGCAACATCTTCCGCGGCGCTCAGCTCGCCGAACGCGGCGTCGAACGCAGCCGCGCCGACTACATGGGCATGCTCGGCACCGTCATCAACTGCCTTGCCCTGCAGGACTTCCTGGAGAAGCAGGGCATCGACACCCGGGTCCAGACGGCCATCGCGATGGGCCAGGTCGCCGAGCCGTACGTGCCGCGCCGAGCCCTGCGCCACCTCGAGAAGGGCCGCGTCGTCATCTTCGGCGCCGGCCTCGGTGCGCCGTTCTTCTCGACCGACACCTGCGCGGCCCAGCGTGCGCTGGAGATCGGCGCCCAGGTCTTGCTGATGGCCAAGAAGGTCGACGGCGTGTACGACGACGACCCGCGCAAGAACGCCGACGCCGTTCGCTACGACACGGTGTCGTACTCCGAGGTGCTCGCCAAGGGCCTCAAAGTGGCCGACGCCACGGCCATCAGCCTGTGCATGGACAACGACCTGCCGATCGTTGTGTTCGACCTGCTCCAGGACGGCAACATCGATCGTGCCGCGCGCGGTGAGAAGATCGGGACACTCGTCAGCCTTTCGGGCGACGGGGCACCTGCGGGAGAGGTCCTGCTGTGAGAGACCGTGCTGTGAAGGTCCCTGCTGTGAAAGGCCCTGCTGTGAAGGGAAGTGGCCAGTGATCGACGACACGCTCCTCGACGCCGAGGAAAAGATGGACAAGGCAGTCGAGCGCGCGCGCGAGGACTTCGGCTCCGTGCGCACCGGCCGCGCGACGCCGCAGATGTTCAACCGCATCCTCGTCGACTACTACGGCACCCCCACGCCGCTGAATCAGCTCGCAAGCTTCTCGACGCCCGAGGCGCGGATGGCAGTGATTCAGCCGTACGACAAGAGTGCGATGGGCGCCATTGAGAAGGCAATCCGCGACAGCGACCTCGGGGTCAACCCGGGCAACGACGGAAACGTCATTCGCGTCGCGCTCCCGCAGCTGACGGAAGAGCGTCGCAAGGAGATGGTCAAGATCACGCGGGCCAAGGGTGAGGACGCGCGCATCTCGATCCGCAACATCCGGCGGCACGCGAAAGAAGCGCTCGACAAGTTGCAGAAGGACGGCGACGCCGGCGAGGACGACGTGCGCCGCGCGGAGAAGGAGCTCGACGACCTCACGGGCAAGCACGTCGCGTCCGTCGAGGACCTGTTGAAGTCCAAGGAAGCCGAGCTGCTCGAGGTCTAGTGGAGCAACCGGCGGCAGCAGACGACGATAACGACGGCCCGGACGACGGCCCCGACGGCCCGCCACCGGACGACGCGAACGACGCGAACGACGCGGACGACGCGGACGACGCGGACGACAGCGGCGATGAGGCCGCACCGCTGATCGCGGAAACCCGCGAGATCGGCGACGAACACGTCGGCGGTGCCACCGTTCCGCCGCTGTCCGAGCACCCGGCCGCGCCGGAACCACCCATCACGTCACGCCGGGCCGGCCGCAACCTGCCGGCCGCAATCGGGGTAGGTGTCCTCCTCGGCGTCCTGATCGTCGGGTCCCTGTTTACGTATCCACCCGCCTTCGCCGTGATCGTCGGCGCCGCCGTTGCCGCGTCGATCTGGGAGTTGCGCGGCGCGTTCGCCACCGTCGGCCGCCACTTGCCGATCGTGCCGCTCACTGCGGGCAGCCTCGCGATGCTGTTCTTCGCGTGGCGCGATGGCGGGGACGGGTTGGTGCTCGCCCTCTTCCTGACGGTCGGGCTGTGCATGGTGTGGCGGCTGCCGAGACGGCGTACGTACGCGCTCCGCGACTCCGTGGCGGCCGCATTCAGCGCGATCTACGTGCCGTTCCTGGCCGGCTTCGCCGTCTTGATGGCCGTGCAATCGCACGGGCCCCAGCGCGT
>JAVEEB010000331.1 GCA_030840665.1 Frankiaceae bacterium
CCACCGTCTTCGTCAAGGCTGACTTCGGGGACATCTCCGATGTCGTCATCGACGGCAACTACCTCGACGGCGGCAGCTACACGATCTTCGGCGGCGACACCGCCAGCCACCACGTGACCAACGTGTCCATCACGGACAACACGTTCGGGTTGTCCAAGCTCTACGGGCAGTTGCTGACGGCCAGGTGGACCGGGCCGACGGTCGTGACCGGGAACACGACGACCGCGGGGCAGCCCGTCGGGCAGCCAGCAGAGCCGTCGGCCGCTGCCACGGCTTGACGCAGGCGGCCAGCCTTCCCGACTCGGTGACCGCCTACTGTCGATGCGCGGCGTGCGCGGCGCGGGCTCCGGGGACGAACGGAGCCGGGTCGACGGGGCGCGGTTCCCGGCGGATCTCTTTCGGCACCCAGCGGAAGTAGTCCCGTTGCTCGCGCAGGATCTGCGGGTCCCGGGCGGCCGCGGAAACCTGGCCCTCTTTGAGATTCAGCCGCCACAGTGCACCGCTGGCGCCGACGATGACGAAGAGCAGCCCGGTGAACGTCGGGAAAGCGAGCGAGTCGAACGTGCCGCTCAGGACGACAGTGATGAGGCCTGAGGCCGCCAGTGCCTGGCCCAGGTGGCGCGTCTCCGCGTCGGTGCCGTACCGGCGGATGTGGCGCCCGATCAGGAACGGTGACAGGAAAACCGCGATCACGCCGACCAACGTGACGATGCCGCCGGCGACGAGCGTGCCGAGGTACTGGTTGTCGAGCGTGATGTAGGGCCCGGGGATGAACGTCCCGCCGCCGCGGCCGAACCAGGGTCTTTCGCTGAAGTATTGGCCCACTGTTGAGTAGTCGGTGGTCCGCGCCGTGATGCTCGAGTCCTGGTTCCAGTAGGTGAACAGCGCCCGGATGGTCCCGAGAAGGCCGGGGAAGGCGAACTTCATGGCGGTGAGAGCAAGGAGCGACGTGAAGAGGCCGATGGCGACGAATCTGGGTCGCCAGACGGACATCAACATGAACAGGCCGAGCACCAGACCAAGCGTGGCTGAGCGGGCGATCGAGAGTGGCGCGGCGGTGGCGAAGACCGCGACGAGGGCCCAGCGCCAATTCCGCTTCCTGCCAGGAGGCGTGTGAATCGCGTAGTGCAACGCGATCGGCAGGAGCAGCGTCACGACGGCGCCGAACTCGATGTAGTGCAAGGCCGTGCCGGCGACCCGGTCGAACGCCGCGTGCACGGAGCGGACAGAAAGCCCGACCAGCTCCCGGTTGTATTTCAGGCCAGGCACCTTGATGTACGTGCTGAGGTCCTTGTGCGTGACGTATTGCCCGATGCCGACGACGGACATGAAGCCGCCGAACCAGCAGGCGGCCATGAGGATCCGGTCCAGCTGCGCCCGCGTCGCGGGCGCGTCCATAGCTGTCAGCGCCACTCCAGCGGACGAGAGCACTGCGATCAGGTATCGGTCGGCGCCGTGGCCCTCGACGGTCGGTACCCCACGCAGCCAAGCCGCGGCGTAGGACGTCATGCCCGTCACGAAGAAGACCACGATCGTGAGCCGGGCGGGCCAGCCGCGCGGCAGGGCCGCGGGCATGAGGCGCGTGAGGCCCCAGAGGATGAGCAGCAGCAGGCCCCAGATCTGGGCCGGCGTGCCGGCGGCGCCGAGCCCAGGCACGACGAGACGGCTGGGAAGGACAAGCAGAAGGCCGATATAGACGATCAGCAGCGTCGTGGGCCGCAGGAACGACGGCCCGGTCGTCGCCGTCGAGGCGGTGCGCTCGACGGCCGACGGGATCGTGGCGGACGTCACGAGTGGACGCCGACCTCCGAAGCCGTCGCCGTGCGGGTGCCGCGGGGTGCCCGGCGGCGACCTCGCCGTGACACGGCGGCGTCGAACAGCACGGTGAGCGTCAGGGCGACCAGAATGCCGGCGACGAGGAGGACGGCCATGGCCCGATACTTGCTTGTCTTGGCAACGCTCAGCTCGTCCTGGGTGACGTAGCCGAGGGTCACCTTCTGCGTGGGGTCGGAGATGGTGGCGGACTGCTGCTTGTTGATCTGGGCGACCATGAGATCGAAGACCGTGTGATTGGCGGTCTTGGCCGCCGCCTTGTCGCCGGACGTGGTGTCGATCGTCAGCAGCGGCTGCTTGTCGGTCGCCACGACGGAATAGCTGCCCGGGAAGGTCGTCGAGACGGTGCCGGCCGTGGAGGACGCGCTCATTACCGTCGCGAGCAGGCTGGCTGCGGGGGCCAGGCCGCCGTTATTGACCAGGAGGGGGTTGAGCGTCCGGTGGACCGGCACGGTCGAACCGGGCTCCGTGAAGACTTCCTGGGTCGGGTACTGCATGAGCACGATGGATTCAATCGTGTACGACGGCTGCGAGTCCTTCGGCACGATCACGCCCGTGGCCGCCGCGATGGCGAGCAGCGGTACGAAGACGTACCACCTTCGCCACATGACACTCAGAACTCCCCAGACGTTCATTCGCCGCGACTCCCTCTGGCCTGCCGCACCGCGGCGGCCCCGCTTTCAACCGGTACCCTTGATCTCGCATCCTAGGGGTCTCGCGCAGTCACTTCGACTTTCGCGGCCGTATCGCAATCTTTTCACCCGTTCGACGCGGCAATTGACGCCATTCGGCGCACAGTTTGTGAGTCACCTGCCCGATCGACGAAGAGGGGTTCGCACGTGCGTGTAAGGCCGACCGTCTCAGAAAAACAGATATCGGCAGCTTTGCTCGCTTGTGTCCGGTATGAGGTGGACGAGGCGGGCATCCGGGGGGCGGTGTCGAACGTCGACCCCGTGGAGTTGGCGCGCGCGGCAGGATTTCATGGCGTGGCGCCCCTCGTGCAGCACCGCCTGACACGCCTGGAGTTGCCTGTCGATCCGCAGCTTGCGGCGACCTACCGCGAGCAGCTCTTCCGGCACCTGATCGTCATGGCGGAGTTGCGGGAAATCGGCGCGGTGCTGACCGAGGCCGGCGTCGGCTGGCTCGTATTCAAGGGGCCGGTTCTCGCTGCGGCCTACGAACGTGACGATCTCCGCTCCTATTCGGATGTCGATCTTCTCGTTGATCGGCACCGGCTCGCCGAGGCCCTCGACATCTTGTATTCGGCAGGGTGCAGTCAGGTTGATCGCAATTGGCCAATGATCAATGCACAGACGCGCGGTGAAATGAGTCTGTCCATGCGCAGCGGGATCGCCCTCGACCTGCATTGGGCGTTCGTGTGCGAGTCGAGGACCCGGCTGGCCCTCCACGTGCCGGTGGAGGCGATGTTGTCGCGCAGCGTGACGCGCGTCGTGAGCGACGTTTCCCTGCAGACGTTGGAGCCGCACGACGAGCTCGCTTACGTTGCCCTGCATGCGATTCTCTCCGGCGGCCACCGTCTGGTGTGGCTCGTGGACATGGACCGGCTGGTCCGCGCGCGATCGCTGGACTGGGTCGAGGTTGTCGAGGCCGCGCGCCGCAACGGGCTGTCGCTCCCGCTGGCCATCATGCTGGATCGCGCGCGTCGCTACCTGGGGACGGACGTGCCGCCCGCCGTCACGCGGAGCCTCGCGGCCGGATTGGGCTGGCGCGGCCTGATGCGCGCGGTCGACGCGGTCCGCTCTCCCGTCGGTTCCTTTGCGGGCGGCATGTCGGGGCGCATCTTCGCCCAGTCATTCCGGGGCACGACGGGCGCCACGGCCGTCGGCCTCTTTCAGGAAGTCCTCGACCGGCTCGGCAGGCAACGAGCCGTCGCATGGGCATCCAATCCGTTGCACGAGGACGTCCCGGACGCGTTGGCTCGGCAGGACTACCTGTCGCGCGTCATGTCCAAGGCCGTTGTCTGATTCAGTAGATGCTGCCCGGGTGCTCGTCCCCCGCCCTTGGTTGTGCGGGCCACGATTACCCGCGTGGTTTGACGGTCGCCTAACGGCAGAAAGCGCCTAGGGGTCAGCGTAGGATGCCGAAATGTCCAGCCAGTCGTGTCCGTGTCAGCCCCTGCCGCGCGCAGCCGTCGAGCGAACACTGCCGACTCTCCAGGAGAGCGCGGTCATCGGCGCCGCGGCTCTGGTGTTGGAGTCCCGAGTCCGCCACCATGGTCGCAATGGTTCCAGGGTGGACGCCGTCGGCGACACGACCAGCCGGAACGACACGACACGGGTCATGGGTCACCTCGCGTGCGGCCCAGTCTCCGACTCTGGGGCCACCGCCATA
>JAVEEB010000364.1 GCA_030840665.1 Frankiaceae bacterium
GCCCGCATAGTCGGCGGTCACGCTCGCGTCGATCGTGCCGGCATGCATCTTGCCGAGCCGCCGGACCACGATGGTGCCCGCAATCACTAGCACCACAAGGAGAATCAGGGCGTTGAGCGACTCCCAGAGGAACGTCACGTCCGGTTGCTGGGTCCGCTGACCGAGGGACTTCACGAACCCCGGCGCGTGCACCCACGGCGGCAGAATGCGCGCCACGAACGGCGCGCCGATCGTCGTCGCCGTCGCGAACAGTCCGCCGGCAATCCACGCGACGGCAGCGAACGCCGGGCCAACGAGCCCGCGCAGGGCGGATGACCCCATGTCCTCTTTGTCCTTGGCGGTCCTCGTCAGCATCAGCGTCACGACGAACAGGGCCACCAGCACCACGACCTGTACGGCGATCAGTCCGGTGAGGACGCGATGGTAGGCGGGCATCGACGTGCGATCGCCGCGACCCACGCGCGTTGATGCCAGCAGCCAGACCACGACGCCGACCGCAAACAGATAGGACGCGCGTGCGACCCAAGTGGCGAGTCGCGAACGCACGGTGGCGCCATCGAGTTCCTCCCCGAGGTCGGAACGCACGACCAGGATCACGCCCATTCCCAGCAGGGCAAGGGAAACCAGGCTGCACACCGTCGACGCCGGCCGGAGTAGACCGGCCAGGGCGAGGGGCCCGGTCGCGGAGGCGACGATCGTCGCGGAGGCCGTCATGACGTGCGCGAGCCGGAGGCGCCGCAAGGTCTGCTTGGTGCTCCAGAAAGTGGCGTTCATGAGCGGCGTCGTCGGTGTCGCCGTGCTCGTGCCTGCAGGTTCGGCGGTGGCGTCGTACCGCTCCCACATCCGGCGCGAGAGCAACCACGTGAGCCCGAGCAACGCCGTCATGCCGCCGACGCCCGTGCCCAAAGGCCGGGTCAGGTCGTCGGCAGCTTTCGGTGACTTCCAGGCCAGCATGTCGACGACAAGGCCTGCCGCCGAGACGAAGAACATCACCGTCAGAGTCAGGGCGAAAACCCGCAGGATTGCCTGGTACGCGCGGACGCGCTTGTCCTGCCACGGCGTGGCGCGCGGCAGCGTCGCCGGATGCATCCAGCTTGCCGCGTTGACGAGGCCGAACGGGAGGAGCAGCAGCCACAATGCCCGCGACGCGGCGCCGGAGGTGAACCCGCCCCAGGAGAAGGCCTCGAGCTGGCGCGCGGAGGCGGCGTTGGGCGCCTGGAGCAGCAGCGGGTTGCGCCGGTAGAAGCCCGACAGCTTGTTGCCCGCGACCAGCACGACGTCCTGAGCGTCCAGCATCGCCTGTGGTTGCGTGCCCGAGACCCCGTGGATGAGCAGGTCGATCCCGTCGCTGAGGTCAACTTTCGGCATCGCGCGCCTCCCGGTCACCACTCCGGCACCCACGTTGCCACGATTGCGGCGGACAGGGGCCTTTAGTTGTGTCCGGCGCGCCGCCTACGTGCGCCTAGAAAGGCACCTGCGTTGCCAGCAGACCGCTCATCGCCGCGCGGCCGGACAGCGCGCGGCAGAACTCGATGGCGTCGAGCTCGATGCTCTCGCCGCTCGCACCGAATGACCAGCTGCCGCCGGCCTCGCCGCCGAGCCGCACTTCGCACGCCTGGCCGTGGCGAGCGGCCCACTCGGTCACGACGTCCGCCACCAGCACGCCGTCGTGGTCAGCCGTCACGACCGGCGTGACTCCCACCGCCCGGCACAGGTCGATGCGGTGCATCCACGGGTCGCGAGTCAGGATCGTGTCGATGAGGTAGCCCAGCGACCAGACCTCCTCGATCCCCCCGACCATCTGTGGCTGGGGCATAGCCCGCCGGCGTACGAAGCCGGGTGTTCGACGCCGTGCGCGGGCGGCGCGCGGGCCGATGACGCGAAAGCGCGCCACGATTTGCTCATTGGACAGTGCGCGTGTCTCCTCAACCTGCACCGCCGTCAAGGCATCGATGAACACACCTCCACGACGCTTCGCAGCCCGCATCTGCCGAAAGTTGACGCGCAAGGACGCCGCCATTTCCGTCATGCCCACCATGTGTCCGGTGAGGGCGCGGATGTCCCAGTCCGGGCAATCGGTCCGGCGGGCCCAATCCACGCCCCGCAGGGCCGACACCACATCGGCGCAGCGGCCGTACTCGGTGGCGGCCAGCCGCATGAGGGTCGCCCGGTCCAACGTCGATATGACAAGCGGGGCGGTGTCTCGCTGCGCGGTCTTGGTCATGACTTTGCCTTCCGGGGCTTGGGAATGCCGACGTGGTCGGCGAACATGTCGACCGCGGAATCGAGCAACCGCTCCCAGCGGTTGCCACCTGGATCGTTGGCGAGCTGTGCGTCGACGAGGCCACCGATGAGGGCGACGTACAAGTCGAAATCACTGTCCTTGGTGACGCCGGCACGTGAGGCCAGGCGCCGGGAGCGGCCGAGAACTTCGACGGCCGGTGCGTACGACTCCGCGCTCGGGGCAAAGCCCGGGATGGTGCGCTGATTCATCAGCTGGTGGCGCGCCAGATCGGCGACGGCGTAGTCGAAGAACGAGTGCGACAACGCACGCAGCACTCCGCGGGGCGACCGTGGCAACGCTGCCTCCGCGGCGTCCAGCGTCGCGAGGTAGTCCGACCAGGCCTGCCCGAACATGGCGTCATACATGGCGTTCTTGGAGTCGAAATACGAGTACAGCGACGGGGCCCTCATCCCGACGCCCACGGCCACGTCGCGCAACGTGAGCTCGGCGAGTCCCTTTTCGCGGGCGATCCCCCACGCGACCTCGAGAATTTCTCGGCGAGTCGCCGTACGGCGTTCTGCTTGTCTATCTCTGTTCGGAACCTCTAACATAGTTAGGAGCGTGCTCCTCTTCCATTGGGACGTCAAGCGGGGGACGATGCGCCAAGATCCTTCCGCGCCGCCCGGCCGGGGGGCGCCCAGCAACAGGAGATGCCCATGTACGACATAGCGCTCTTCGCCCACATCCTCGGCGTGGTCTTGTTGGTCACCTCCGTAACGTTCTCGCTGACAGGCGTGCTGCGGGCGCAGCGGGCCGCGACTGTCGGCCAGGTGCGAGCAGCCGTCAGCGGCTGTGGGGTGGCCGACGCACTGATGCCGCCGGCCATGTTGCTCGTGTGGGGAGCCGGCCTCTACCTGCTCAGCCGCCACGGCGACGATGGGCAGATCGCCTGGTCGTCCCCCTGGATCGTCACGTCCATGACCATCGTGATCGTGATGTCGATCGTCGGTCCGGCCGTCGAGGCCCGCCGCGTCGCACGCATGCACAAGGCGGCGGAGGCGGCGCCCGATGGCCCGGTCACCGCCGAGCTCGACGCGATGCGCCGTGATCCGGCGCTGGTGCACGTGCTCACGTTCGGTTCCTGCGAGATCGTCGTCCTGCTGTACCTCATGACCAACAAGCCAGCTCTGGGCGTGACGCTGGCGG
>JAVEEB010000376.1 GCA_030840665.1 Frankiaceae bacterium
GCCGCCGACATCGCGCGCGACTTCCCGATGCACCGGTTACTGCAGGGCGAGGTCGGCTCCGGCAAGACGGTGGTGGCCGTCCGCGCGATGCTCGCGGTCGCCGACACGGGGGGGCAATCCGCGTTGCTCGCACCGACGGAAGTCCTTGCTGCACAGCATTTCCGGGCCATCAGTGCGCTGCTCGGCCCGCTGGCCGAACGCGGTCAACTCGGTGGCGCCGACACGTCGACGCGCGTCGTTCTCCTGACCGGTTCGCAGACGACCGCGCAGCGCCGCGCGGCACTCCTGGCGGCCGCGTCGGGGGAGGCCGGCATCGTCGTCGGCACGCACGCGCTGATTCAGGACGTCGTGCAGTTCGCGGAGCTGGGTCTCGTCGTCGTGGACGAGCAGCACCGCTTCGGCGTGCACCAGCGCGACGCCCTGCGCGCCAAGGGCCGGGACGCCGCGCCGCACCTGCTGGTGATGACCGCCACGCCGATCCCGCGGACCGTGGCCATGACCGTCTTCGGGGACCTCGACGTGTCGGAGCTGCGCGAGCTGCCGGCCGGCCGGAGCCCGATCCAGTCCTACGTCGTGCCGCCGGAGCATCCGAAATACGCGCCTCGGATGTGGCAACGGGTGCGGGACGAGGTGGCGGCCGGCCGTCAGGTGTACGTCGTGTGTGCCCGCATCGGCGACAAGGTCAGCGACGAGGACGCGCCGGCGGACGACGACGATCGCATCCCCGCCGCGGCGGTCGTGGACGTCCTCCCGCTGCTGGCCGAGGGCGAGCTGAAAGGTCTGCGCGTCGACGCCCTGCACGGCCGGATGACCCCCGACGACAAGGACGCCGTCATGCAGGCGTTCGCCCGCGGTCACCTCGATGTGCTCGTCGCCACGACGGTGATCGAGGTCGGCGTGGACGTCCCGAACGCGACCGTGATGGTCGTTCTCGACGCCAACCGGTTCGGCATCTCGCAGCTCCACCAACTCCGCGGCCGGGTCGGCCGGGGGAGCGCGCAGGGCTGGTGCTTCCTGCAGACGGGCATGCCTGCGGGCACCGTGGCGCGGGATCGGCTCGACGCCGTTGCCGCGACCCTCGACGGCTTCGAGCTGGCGCGGGTCGACCTCGAGCTCCGGCGTGAGGGAGACGTGCTCGGCGCGTCGCAATCGGGCCGCGGGTCGTTGCACTTCCTGCAGTTGAGCAAAGATGCGGAGGTGATCGCAGCCGCCCGCACCGAGGCGACCGCGCTCGTCGAGTCAGATCCCACGCTCGCGGACCACCCCGCGCTCGCTGAGGCCATCGCGGCGTCGTTCGACGACGACCGCGCCGAATACCTGGAGCGCGCATGACCCGCATCGTCGCCGGCGCCGCACGTGGCCGCCGGCTCACCGTCCCCGAGGGCGACAGCACCCGCCCCACCAGCGACCGCGCCCGGGAGGGCCTGTTCGGCACTCTCGAATCCCTGCACGGCCACCTGTACGGCTCGCGCGTCCTCGACCTGTTCTCCGGCACCGGCGCGGTCGGCTTGGAGGCCCTGTCCCGCGGCGCGGAGGCGGTCACGCTCGTCGAGTCCGGCGACAAGGCGCTCCCCAGCGTGCGCGCCAACATCGAGGCGGTCGCGCTCCCGGGCGCCGAGCTCGTCGTCGGCCCCGTGGAGACGTTCCTGAAAGCCGGTCCGGGCCTGCGCGCCCCGTACGACATCGTCTTTGCCGACCCGCCCTACGCCCTCGACGAGCCGGACCTCGTCGGCGTCCTGGAAACCCTGATCGCCGGCGGCTGGCTGGCTCCGACGGCGACGGTGGCCGTCGAGCGGTCCAGCAAGAGCCCGGCGCCCCAATGGCCCGCGGGGCTGCGCGGCGTTCGCGACCGGCGCTACGGTGACGCCGTGATCCACTACGCGTCCACCGGCGGCTCCGAGACCCCTGCATGAGCGCGCGCCGCGCCGTCTGTCCCGGGTCTTTCGACCCGGTGACCAACGGTCACCTGGACATCGTCGGCCGGGCCAGCCGCCTGTACGACGAGGTCGTCGTCGCGGTCCTGATCAACTCGACCAAGGACGGCTTGTACGACGTGAGCGAGCGGATGGACCTGCTGCGCGAAACGACGGCCGACCTGCCGAACGTGACGATCGACTCCTTCGACGGGCTGCTCGTCGACTACTGCAAGCGCCATGACCTGCCCGTGGTCGTGAAGGGCCTGCGCGCGGTGAGCGACTTCGACTACGAGCTGCAGATGGCGCAGATGAATCACGGGCTCGCAGGCGTCGAGACGATGTTCCTGTCGACCAACCCGTTGTACTCGTTCCTGAGTTCCAGCCTCGTCAAGCAGGTCGCCCGGTACGGCGGCGACATCTCCACCCTCGTCCCGCCCGTCGTCGCGAAGAGCCTCGCCGCTCGGTTCCGCGACGGGTGACCCCTCGCGCGGTGGGGGCTAGTCTCGAACGCGCACGGGCAGCACCGCTCCACCCGCTGAGTCATTGACCACTGAACGACCACGAGCACCCGAGGTGAGATCCACAGTGCTGGACGATGTCGATCGCAAGCTCGAGCAGCTCGCGGAGCTTGTCGAGAACGCCCGCGCGATGCCGATGTCAGCCTCCTGCATCGTCAACCGCGCCGAGGTGCTGAGCCTCGTCGACGAGTTGCGGGCCCTACTGCCCTCCGAGGTGCGCGAGGCGAAGTTCCTCCTCGGCGACCGCGAGGGGGTGATCGCCGAGGGCCGGGTGGAGGCCGACGCGATCATCGCCGGCGCCCACACCGAGCGGGCGCGCCTCGTGTCCGAGACGGAGGTCATGGCGCTCGCCACGGAGGAGTCCGAGCGCGTCGTGGCCGAAGCCCGCGAGGAAGCGGCTTCGATGCGCCGCGAGGTCGACGACTACGTGGACCAGAAGCTGGCGACGTTCGAGGTCGTCCTGACCAAGACGCTCACCGCCGTCGAACGTGGCCGCGAGCGCCTGCACGGCCGCATCGACGCGGACTTCCCCGCCGAGGACGTCGAGGCCCTGCCCAACTGAGCCTCATGGGCGCCCGGGTCCCGAACCCGTTGGCCGCCCGCAGTTGCGCCTGACCGGCTAGACTTCGCCGCACCCCCCACGTCTGGATGTCTGTCGCCGTGCCCGATCACCACCGCCTGGATCACCGCGCGCCGCTCGTGCTCGACACGCGCGAGCTCGGTCGTCGTCCCGGTGCCCTGCTCCGCGTCCAGCGCGACGCCCCCGCCCCCGGCGGCTGGGCGGTCGGCCTGACGTCGGTGCCCGCCGACACTGAGCTGCAGCTCGACCTGCGGCTCGAATCTGTGCTGGACGGCGTCCTCGTCAGCGGCACGGTCACCGCGGCGATCGTCGGCGAGTGCGGCCGGTGCCTCGAGCCGTTCACGGACGAGGTCGATGCCGACGTCCAAGAACTCTTCTTGTACGACGCCTCTGACGCCGATCCCAACGACGACGGGGTGTCCGTCGTCTTGGGCGACCTCATCGACATCGAGCCGGTTCTCCGCGATGCCGTGGTGCTCAGTTTGCCGTTGAACCCCCTGTGCGAGGATGATTGCCCTGGGCTGTGCGCCACTTGTGGCGAGCGGCTGGATGTCGACGGTCCTGTGCACGTGCACGATGTGGCCGTCGACCCGCGCTGGGCTGCCCTGCTGGAACGTCCCGAGGGCCAGCACCTCGCCGACCCGCACAACCCGTCCGCCGGCAGCGCCGGTGGAGCCGACGAGAAAGAGATCTAAAAGTGGCTGTCCCGAAGCGCAAAATGTCGCGCGCCAACACCCGCGCGCGCCGTTCACAGTGGAAGGCCACGTTGCCGACCCTGGTCGCCTGCCCCCGCTGCACGCGCGCGAAGCGCCCCCACGCAGCCTGTGGCTTCTGCGGCACCTACGACGGTCGCACCGTCATCGAGGTCGGCCCCCAGGCGTGACCGGGCCGCTTGATCGCCCGGTCCGCATCGCCCTGGATCTCCTGGGCGGTGACCACGCGCCGAGTGCGGTCATCACGGCAGTCCAGCTCCTCGCGGAGCGACGCCCCGATATCGCGCTCGTTCTCGTGGGGCCGGTCGACCTCGCCGCCGAACATTTCGGCGACGTGGCCGGCCTGCGCCGCGTGGTGGCCAACGACGTTGTCGGCATGGGTGAAGACGCCAGCCGGGCCGTTCGCCACAAACCTCACAGCACCATTCGTGTTGCCGTGGACCTGCTGGCGGCCGGCGACGTCGATGGCGTCGTGTCCGCCGGGTCGACGGGCGCCGCGATTGCGGCCGCGCATCTCGTTCTCGGCCGCGACCCCAGCCTGTCGCGCAGCGTCCTGGCCGCGGTGATTCCCGGCCTCGCCAATCCCGTCGTCGTCCTCGACGTCGGCGGCAGCTTGACGACGACCGCCGGCGTTCTGGGGGAGCTGGCAGTCCACGGCGCCGCCTACGCCACGGTCCGGCTTGGCATAGAGCACCCGCGTGTCGGCCTCCTGTCCATCGGTGTCGAGCGCGGGAAGGGCGACGTCCTTCGTCGCACCGGCTTCGACGCGATCGCCTCAGCGCTGGCAGACACCCCGGCGGTTTGGTACGGCAACGTCGAAGGCAGCGACGTCCCGCTGGGGACCGTCGACGTCGTCGTGACGGACGGCTTCACCGGCAACGTGCTGCTCAAGGGTCTCGAAGGCGCCCTCGCGCTGTTCCGGGCGACGGTGGCACGTGACCTGCCTGCCGCCGAGCAGGCGGTCTCGGAGGCAATCGCGCCGCTGCGGCCCGACGCCCAGGGCGGCGCCCTCCTGCTGGGGGTGCCGGGTGTCGTCGTGGTCGGCCACGGTGCCTCGTCGGCGGAGGCGATCGTGAGTTGCGTCGAGCTCGCGGCCGACGCCGCCGAGAACGACTGGGTCTCCCGTATCAGGGCATGTGCCGCGCCCGCGATCGTTGCTTCCGTCTGATGGCCGCGCCCATGCCATCTCTCACGAGTCATGTCCCCTACGAGCTCTCTCCCCCCGAGTCATGTCCCCACGAAAGGCGCCCACGGTGACGCACGCGACTGAGGCGACGGAGAATCCTCAGCCGTTGGTCGGCATCGAGGCGGCCCTGGGCATCTCGATCGAGCCCGGCCTCCTCGAGCGCGCGCTGACGCACCGCTCTTTTGCGTACGAGAACGGCGGCTTGCCGACCAACGAGCGGCTCGAGTTCCTCGGCGACTCCGTGCTCGGCATCGTCGTCACCGAAGCCCTCTACCGGCGCCACCCCGACCTCCCTGAAGGCCAGCAGGCCAAGCTGCGCGCCGCGGTGGTCAACATGAAGGCGCTCGCTGGCGTCGCCCAGCTGCACGCGCTCGGGCAGTGGCTGCGGCTCGGCCGCGGCGAAGAGACCACGGGTGGGCGAGGCAAGTCCTCGATCCTCGCCGACACCCTCGAAGCGTTGATCGGCGCGGTGTACCTGACGCACGGCCTCGAGGGGGCCACCCAGCTCATCCACCGCCTCTTCGACGACCTGCTGGCGGATTCGGCCACCCGCGGCGCCGGCCTCGACTGGAAGACCAGCCTGCAGGAGCTCACGGCGGCCGAGTTGCTCGGCGTCCCCGATTACCAGGTGACCGAGAGCGGCCCCGACCACGAGAAGAGCTTCCGCGCTACCGTCGTGCTGCGCGGTCGCGCCTGGGGCGATGGCGAGGGGCGCAGCAAGAAGGAAGCGGAACAGCGGGCCGCGGAAGTGGCCTGGCAGGCCATCCGGGATGCCTCGGCCGCCGCGCGCAAGGCAAGCGCGGACCTGCCGATCGACGACGACACCAGCGGTTCCACCGCCGGCTGATGCCCGAGCTGCCTGAGGTCGAGGTCGTCCGCAGCGGCCTCGAGCGCTGGGTCGTGGGCCGTACGTTCGCCGCCGTCGACGTGCTGCACCCGCGGGCCATCCGGCGGCACGTGCCGGGCGCCGCGGACTTCGTCGCCGCCGTCCGGGGGCAGCGCGTCGAGGCCGCACGCCGCCGCGGCAAGTACCTGTGGTTGCCGCTGTCGTCAGGCGACGCGATCGTCGGCCATTTGGGCATGAGCGGGCAACTGCTCGTCGTCGAGCCCGGTGCGGCCCCCGGCCCACACCTGCGCGTCCGCTTCGGGTTCAGCGACGAGGGGCGTGAGCTGCGCTTCGTGGACCAGCGCACGTTCGGCGGGCTGACCGTCGCGCGGGACGCGGCTGAGCTGCCGCAGCTGATCGCCCACATCGCTGCCGACCCGATCGACCCCGCGTTCGACGAGGAGGCCTTCTTCGCCGCCTTGAGCGC
>JAVEEB010000410.1 GCA_030840665.1 Frankiaceae bacterium
AGGTCGGGGTCTCGATGATGACGCAGATCCGCGGCACGTCGAACGCCAAGGCAACTCGCGAGCTCGGTTGGACGCCGCGATACGCCAGTTATCGCGAAGGTTTTCGGGACGGCCTGGGTGACGTGCCGGTGCCCGGCGTTGGCGTGCTCCCTGCCCGCGGTTGAGTAAGGGACATCACGACGAGGAGGGAGCCGGATGAGGGACGACCTGGAGACGGTGTTTCGGGACCTTCGCCCGTACGCGTTCTCGATCGCCTATCGGATGCTCGGGAGCGTCAGCGACGCGGAGGACATCGTCCAGGACGCGTTCCTACGGTTGGGCCAAGGCACTGACGAGGAGCTGCGCTCCCCGAAGGCGTACGTCGCCACGGTGACGACGCGGTTGGCGATCGACGCGTTGCGCGTCGCTCGAACGAGGCGCGAGACCTACGTCGGCCCGTGGTTGCCGGAGCCGTTGCTCGACGACGGCGCCTCGGACGTGCAGCTGGCCGCCGAAATCTCCGACTCGCTCAGCATGGCGTTCCTCGTCGTACTGGAGACGATGAGTCCGCTCGAACGGGCGGTGTTTCTGCTGCACGACGTGTTCAGTTTCGACTACGACGAGATTGCCAAGGTTGTCGGGAAAGAGGAGGCGAACTGCCGGCAGGTCGCCAGCCGGGCCCGGCGCCGCGTGCACGACGAGAAGCCGCGCTTCGAGGCCTCACGCGATCAGCGGGACCGGCTCGCCGGTCGATTCTTCGCCGCGTGTCAGGGCAGGGACATGGCCGGCCTGGTCGAGCTGCTGGCCGCCGATGCAGTGTTCTACGGCGACGGCGGGACGAAGGGCAGCGGCGTGAACCGGCCCATTCATGGCCGCGACAGCATCGTCGGGATCCTGCTCAGCTGGTTCGGGCAGGGCGCCGGCCTCGGGATCGTCTGCGATGCCGTCTGGATCAACGGTCAGCCGGGGGCGACGTTCCGCGATCCCGACGGCCGGCTGATCAACGTGATAGTCCTCGACATCGTCGACGGGTCCGTCCAAGCCGTGCGGTCGGTCATCAACCCGGACAAGCTCGCCCACCTCGGCCCGCTCTCGCCGATCGGGCGGCGTTCCAAACGCCAACAATGGAACGCGGACGGCCCAGTTAGCTGAGGCGCACCCGCGGGTCGAGCACGGCGTACAACATGTCCACGAGGATGTTGGCCACGACGATGGCTGTCGCGGAGATGAGCACGACCCCGATGATGATCGGCAGGTTCTGATTGCCGATCGCGTGCACGGACTCCCAGCCCAAGCCCGGCAGGCCGAAGACTGTCTCCGTGAGGATCGCCCCGCCGATGACGCTCGCCGCGTCGATGCCGAACTGCGTGACCACCGGGGTAAGCGCGCTGCGCAACGCGTGCCGCAGGATCACCCTCTTCTCGGACAGCCCCTTGGCGCGTGCGGTGCGCACGTAGTCCTCGCCGAGCACCTCGAGCATGGAACTGCGGCTCAGCCGGGTGTACGCGGCCGCTGAGATGAGGGCAAGCGTCAGCCAGGGCAGGATCAGATGCAATGCCCATTGCGACACGCTCGTCGTGAGCCCGACGTACCCGGACGCGGGGAACCAGCGGTGCCCGGCCTTGGTCAGCCGGAAGAACAGGAAGTAGATGAGCGTCAGGCCGAGGACGAAGACGGGGATCGAGTAGAAGAACAACGCGCTGGCCGTAAAGGCGCGGTCGATGAAGCTCCGTGGCCGGACACTCGAGTACACCCCCGTGGACACCCCGAGGATGAACCACAGAATCGCGGCCCCCACGGCGAGAGACAGCGTGACCGGCGCCGCCTGCTTCAGGACCGTGGTCACCGGCTGCCCGTTGTAGAAGTCGAAGCCGAGGTCACCATGCAGCAGTCGCCAGACGAAGTGCCGGTACTGGGCGTAGAACGGTTGGTCGAGCCCGAGGCGGTGGTACGCGCGGTCCACGACCTCCGGTGTGGCCTGGCGCCCGGCGATGCGCCGCGCGATGTCGCGAGGGCTGCCCGCGAAGAAGAGCGCGTACACGGCGATCGTCACGAGGACCAGGACGAGGATGCCCTGAGCGATTCGTCGAACAAGGAAGCGCAGCATGTCTCGGCCTCTACTTCGCGAAGATGCGGTCGCTGCGGGGGTCGAACGCGTCCCGCACGCCGTCACCGAGGATGTTGAACGCCAGCGTCGTGATCAGGAGCGCCAGGCCCGGGAAGAACAAGTACCACCATGCGATCTGGTACTGGTTCTGTGCGGCGGCGATCATCTGCCCCCAGTCGGCGGTGGGGGGCGGGATGCCGACGCCGAGGTAGGACAGCGCCGCCTCGCTGACGATGCTGACCGGCAACAGGAGCGTCGAGAACACGATCGCCGGCGCGATGACGTTCGGCAGGATGTCGATGAAGATAATGCGCATGTTGCTCGCCCCGAGGGAGCGCGCGGCCTCCACGAACTCGCGTTCGCGCATCGAGATCACCTGCCCGCGGATGATGCGCGCGACGGACGCCCAGCCGCTGAACGCAATGACGACCATGACGACCCACATGTTGATCTGGCCCAGCACAGTGACGAGTGCGATCGCGAAGAGCAGGTAGGGCACTGACAGCACGACGTCGATGATGCGCGCCAGCACGCCGTCGACGAGGCCGCCGTAGTAGCCGGCGATCAGGCCGACGATCAGCCCGATGACGATTGTCAGCAGCGTCGCGCCAATTCCGACCGTGAGCGAGACGCGGGCGCCGTACGCGATGCGCACGAGGATGTCCCGGCCGCTGTCATCCGTTCCGAACCAGAACTTCGAGCTCGGCGCGTGCGCCTGCCCGAGCGCCGACAGAGCGTCGAGACCCCGGTACTGCTTGTTGGGTGGGTGACCGGTGATGTGCGCGACGACAGGTGCGAAGACTGCGAAGAGTGCGATGAGAATGATGATGCCCAGCGAGAGCATCGCGCCCCTGTCGCGCTTCAAGCGGTCGAAGGCTAGCGACAACGGGCTGCGCCCGCGGATCGCCTTGGGCCCCGGCGGGGCGGGGGTCGCCTGATCGAGGACGTCGGTACCCGCCAGTGACAGCGCGTCGCCAACACCTTGCGTCATGTCGCACCACCTGTGGGGAGTTCGTCCGGAGTCGCGAGGGCCGCGCTCGGTATGGCGCTGGCCAGCACCTCGTCGTCACCGACGGGGTAATGGCAGGCCGCCCGGTGGCTCGGCGGGTCGCTCAATCGCGGGACCAGGAGCGGCGCGTCGTTGACACATAGCCGCCCGTCGTTCTTCGGGCACCGCGGGTGGAAGCGGCAACCGCTGGGCGGCGAGATCGGCGAGGGCACGTCGCCGGTGAGAATGATGCGTTGCCGCGTGTGTGCCGTCGCCGGGTCCGGGATGGGGACGGCCGACAGGAGCGCCCGCGCGTACGGGTGGCGCGACTTGTTGTAGAGGTCGCTGCCGCCTGCCTGCTCGATGACGGTGCCGAGGTACATCACGGCGACGTCGTCACTCACGTGCCGCACGACGGAGAGGTCGTGCGCGATGAACAGGTAGGTGAGGCCGAACTCCTTCTGAAGGTCGGCGAGCAGGTTGATGATCTGCGCCTGGATCGACACGTCGAGGGCCGAGACGGGCTCGTCGCAGACGATGAGCTTCGGCCGCAGGATCAGCGCCCGCGCAACGCCGATCCGCTGGCGCTGGCCACCGGAGAACTCCGACGGGAACCGGTTGTAATGCTCGGGGTTGAGGCCGACGAGCTCCATCGTCTCTTGGACGAGCCGGCGTCGGGACTTGCGATCGCCGCCGTCGGACATGCCGTGGATGACGAGAGGGTCGGCGATGATCGAGCCGACGCGGCGCCGGGGGTTGAGCGAGCCGAACGGGTCCTGGAAGATCATCTGGACCTGGCGGCGGAACGGCTGCAACGCGCGGCGGGAGAGCTTGGTGACGTCCTGGCCGTCGAACTCGATGGTTCCCGAGGTGGGTTCGAGGAGCCGCGTGACGCAGCGCGCGAGCGTGGACTTGCCGCAGCCCGTCTCGCCCACGAGCCCCAGTGTCTGACCGCGCCGGATGGTCAGAGAAACGCCATCGACGGCGTGGACGTGCTCGCGAGTGCCGCGCAGAGAGCCCGAGTGCACCGGAAAGTGCTTGACCAGATCGGTGACACGCACGAGAACGTCGTCGTCGGACGCCCGGTGGGTGTTGGTGCCGTCAACGTTCGTGGTCGCGGTCACGTGCGATCGCCCGTCAGTCGGGCGTCGGTCGCACCCGAGTAGGTGCCGGCGGCAACGGCCGCTCGAGCGGCCGCTCGACCTTCCTTGTCGGTCGGTAGCCAGCAGGCGGACTGGTGCGGCCCTTCTCCGAAGACCTGACGCAGCGGCGGCACCTTGGTGCGACACACATCCATCACGTAAGGGCATCGGGGGTGATACGGGCACCCGGTCGGCAAGTTGATGAGGCTGGGTGGCTGGCCGGTAATCGGTCGCAGTCGCTCGCGCAGGTCGCCGTAAGCGGGGAGGGACTCGAGCAAACCCTCCGTATAAGGATGGTGGTGCTCGTAGAACATGTCGTGCTGACCGCTCTTTTCCATGGCCGTGCCGGCGTACATCACGATGACATCGTCAGCCATGTCGGCGATGACGCCGAGGTCGTGGGTGATCATCATGATCGCCGTGCCGAACTCGCGCTGGATGCGCTTGAGCACATCGAGAACCTGAGCCTGCACCGTAACGTCGAGTGCGGTGGTCGGTTCGTCGGCGATGAGCAACTTCGGGTTGAGCGAGATGGCCATCGCGATCATCACGCGTTGGCGCATTCCCCCGGAGAACTGGTGCGGGAAGTCGTCGATCCGCCGCTGGGGCTGGGGGATGCCCACCAGCCCCAGCAGCTCGACCGCGCGTTCGTGTGCCTTTGCCTTCGACAAGCCCTTGTCGTGCGCGCGGATCGCTTCCACGATCTGCCAGCCGACGCGGTAGTACGGGTGCAGGCTCGACAACGGATCCTGAAAGATCATCGCGATCTCAGAGCCTCGGAGCGCCTGAAGCGCGTCGCGCTTCAGGGTGAACATGTCCCTGCCGTCGAAGACGACCTTGCCGGAGACCTGAGCGCCACGTGTCAGACCCATGATGGTCTGGCTCATCACGCTCTTTCCAGAACCTGACTCTCCAACGATCCCGACCGTCGTGCCCTCCTTGAGGGAGAACGAGACGTTGCGGACCGCTTTCACGATCCCGTCGGGTGTGTGGAACGAGACGCTCAGGTCTTCGACATCGAGAAGGGACATATTGGGGCTAATACCTCACCAGTTACTTGCTCAGCCAGACGTTCGCGGGGTCATACGCCTGCAGGGTCGGGATGAACACGGCGTTGTGCGTGTGTGCGGGGTGGTAGACCGCCTGGTTGTTGGACGTGATCGGGAAGATCGGTGCGTCCTCCATGACCATCTTGTCGATGGCTGCCCAATCGGCTGACGCCTTGGCCGGGTCGACTTCCTTGGCCGCCGCGTCGATAGCGGTGTTGACCGCCGGGTTGTTGTAGAAGCCGAAGTTGCTGCCGTTCGGCGGGTAGGCCGTCGCGCCCTGGAACAACGGGGCGAAGTACGACAGCGCAGCGTCGCCGTACCAGTCAGGGCCCCAGCCCGCGAGTGAGACGTCCCACTTGCCCTGCTGAGCCGCGCTCTTCACCTGCAGGTACTTGGTGTAGAAGTCGGCGTCAGGCACTCCGACGGCCTCGAGCTTGATGCCCGCGTCGGCGAGGTCCTGCTGCAGCGTCGCGAACATCTTGACCGACGACGAGCGGGACGGACGGTAGAGGAACTTGAGCGTCAGCCCGTTCGGGAATCCGGCGGCCGCAAGGTCAGCCTTCGCCTTCGCCGAGTCGAACTTGTAGAGGTCGATGCTCGTGTTGCTCGTCGTGCCCGAGATGCCGGACGGCAGGATGTGCGTCAGCGGCGGCGAGACGTCCGGACCGTTGAGGTCTTGGACGAGGTTGTCACGGTTGATCGCTTCCATCAGGGCGTGGCGAACGGCGACGTTCTTGAGCGCGCCGTTGTTGTTGGCCGAGATGGTGTTGAAGATGACGTACGGGTTCGACGAGAACGTCTGGCCGAGGTAGAAGTTCGGGTCCTTGGCCGCGATCAGCTGCGGGACGACCTGCACCGGCGGGAAGTTGTCCCACCACAGGTCGGCGTCGGGCGTGTCAGCCTGCATCTGCTGCTGCTCGGCGTCCTGGTTACCGACCTCGTTGATCAGGACGTGGTCGACGTAGGCCTTGCGGATCGGGTCGGTTGCCGGGTCCCAGTTGGTGTTGCGCTCCATCGCGATCGTCTTCGCCGGGTCGTACTTCGTGATCTTGTACGGGCCGTCGGAGATGGTGTTCTGCGCGAGCTCGGGGCCACCTGGGACGTACTTGTCGTACTCCACCGGTGCCGGCGAGAACGCCGTCAGCGAGAGCATCGACGTGAAGTACGACGCGGGGTGGGTCAGCGTGAAGACGACCGTGTTGGGGTCGGTCTTGTCCGCTGCGACGCCGGCGAAGTTGTTGGCATTCTGGTAGGCCGCCATCGCCGATGGCGACTTGGGATCGACCTTCGCGTAGCCGTCACAGAAGGCCTGGTAGCCGGCGATCAGCGACTCGAAGTCGGGGAGACCGCCGAACGGCTGCGCCGGGTTGCACACGCGCTTCATGCCGCGCACGAAGTCGGCTGCCGTAACCTGACGGCCACCCGCGACGTCCCACTTGACGCCGTCACGGATCTTGAACTTGTACGTCAGCCCATCGGCGCTGATGCCGCCGTTCGCGGTGGTCGGCATCTCGGCGGCCATGTCGGGAACGACCGTCGTCACCTTGCCGGGGATGGCCGGGAACGTGAGGAGCTGGCGGCTGAAGAGCCGCGCCGCCATGTAGCCCGTGGTGTAGTACGAGACGTTGGGGTCCATGTAGTCGACGTCCCCGGTGCCCAGCATGTTGAGGGTGCCGCCCACGATCGGGGTGCCGGTCGCATTGACGTTCTCCGCCGGCTGGACATTCTTCGAGTCCCCGCCCGAGGCCGAGGGGCTCGACGTGTCGGTCCCCGTGGACGTTGAAGTGCCGGTGCCGGTGGGACTGGCGGGGCCCGACGAGGACGACGAACTCGTACAAGCGGACAAGGTCAGGGCCGCCGCCGCTAGGGCGGCGACGGACAGACGGGTTGCTTTCAGGTGACGCACCAAAGTCTCCTCACAGTCGTGGAGGACGGGCAAACAGTGTCTGGACACTATGTGACGAAAGTTACAGCCGCTGGTTCCCCAGGGTCATAAAG
>JAVEEB010000420.1 GCA_030840665.1 Frankiaceae bacterium
CGTCGAGGTGTTCGCGGACGATGTCGGCGTGCCCGTTGTGGCGGGCGTACTCCCCGATCATGTGCAGGAAAACGAAGCGGAGCGAGAAAACCTCGCCCTGATGGGTGAAGGTGTCGTCCAGCGACGCACCCTCGACCGCCTCGTCCGAGTGGCGCCATTCCTGTACGAGTTGCTCGTAGTCCTGCCGGGCCGCCGTCGCGTCAAGGTCGTTGTAGTCGACGTCCGTTCCGGCGTACAAGGGCTCGATCTTCTCGCCCTTGAAACGCAACCGGAACCAGATGCGTTCGACCTTGGCGAGATGGCGGACCAGTCCGAGCAGGGACAGGTTCGACGGCGCGGCGGCTCGTTGCGCGAGTTGCTCGCCCGTGAGGCCGGCGCACTTGAGCAGGAATGTTGTGCGATGGAAGTTGAGCATGTCGCCGAGCATCTGACGCTCCCCGGCGACGAGCGACTCGTCGTCGGTGCGGATGATGTCGGGCGTTGTCCACGTCATCGCAGCATCATCCTCCGGTGAGGGAGTCGTCATGAGTTCGGCTGGACCGTCGGCCACGGGTCGGATCTCTGCCACGGACCGGATCTCTGTCAAGGCCTCGACGTTCAGCGAATCGGTGATCCGCGGGATGACGCGCCTTGCCCGCGAGCACGACGCGGTCAACCTGGCCCAGGGCTTCCCCGACTTCCCCTGCCCGCCCGAGTTGAAGCAGGCCGCGAAGGCCGCCCTCGACGACGACGTCAACCAGTACGCCATCACCTGGGGCGCTGCGGATTTCCGCCGCGCGGTCGCGGACAAGGTCGCCCGCACGTACCCGGGGTGGGTCATCGACCCCGAGCGGGAGATCTGTGTCACGTGCGGCTCGACGGAGGCGATGATCGCGACGATGCTCGCGCTGGTCGACCCGGGCGACGAGGTCATCGTGTTCGAGCCGTTCTACGAGAACTACGGGCCGGACGCGATCCTCTCCGGAGCGACCCCGGTCTACGTGCAGCTCCGCGCTCCTGACTGGTCGTTCGACGAGGCGGAGTTGCGCGCAGCGTTCAGTCCGCGCACCCGCGCCATCGTCGTCAACACGCCACACAATCCAACAGGCAAAGTGTTTTCGCGCGCCGAACTCGACGTCATCGCGGCGCTGTGCGTGCAGCACGACGTCCTCGTCGTCACGGACGAGATCTACGAGCACATTCACTATCTCGGCGACGGCGGGCACGTGCCGCCCGCCACGGTCCCCGGCCTCGAGGACCGCACCGTGACGATCAACGCGCTGTCCAAGACGTACGCCGTCACGGGGTGGCGCGTCGGGTGGACGATCGCGCCGCCGGCGTTGACCGACGCGATCCGCAAGGTGCACGACTTCCTCACCGTCGGCGCCCCCGCGCCATTGCAAGCGGCGGGCGTCGCGGCGATGGCGTTGCCTGCCTCGTATTACGTGGACATGGCGGCGAAGTACCGCGAGCGCCGCGACGTTCTGTGCCCCGCGTTGGCTGAGGTCGGCTTCGTGTTCGAGCCGCCGGACGGCGCGTACTACGTGCTCTGCCAGACGGGCGCCCTCGACCCGGCCCAGGACGACGTGGCCTTCGCGCGCCGCCTCGTCGCCGGGGTCGGCGTCGCGGGAGTGCCCGGCTCGTCGTTCTACTCCGACCCGTCGAGAGGTCGCGGTCAGATCCGCTTCGCCTTCCCGAAAAAGATCGAGACCCTCTACGCCGCCGCGGAGCGCCTGCGTTCGTTGTGACGGTCGCCGGTGGCCGGTGGCCGGTGGCCGGTGGCCGGTGCTCCGAGGGCCCACCCTTCTAGGTGGCGTCGATCCGCGGGGATTGTTGTGACCATGTCCGCGCCGACGAGCAGCGAACGGCGAACAGCGCGCGCCCCGGTTATGCGAACGCGTCCCACCGTCACCGCACTTCGTGCATCCCGACCTCAGACAGGACGCCGTTCGCGACGGTGGCTGTCAGGTAGGTGCACGCAGGCATGCTGCGTCGGTCCGTCGGTGATCCCGGGTTGAGGATCCGCAGGCCCGTCGAGGCGGTGGTGTCCCACGGGATGTGGCTGTGGCCGAACACGAGCAGGTCGGTGTCCGGGTACTCGACGGCCATGCGCTCCGTGCGGCCCATCGACGCGCCGGTTTCGTGAACCACCGCGATGCGCACACCCTCGAGCGTCGCCCGGGCGACCAGCGGCAGCCGCTCGCGCAACACGCCGAGATCGTTGTTGCCGTACACGCCGATGAGCCGCGCCGCTCGTGCCGACAGGGCATCGAGCAACGAGACGCCCACCCAGTCGCCGGCATGGATGACCACGTCAGCGGCATCGACGGCGTCCCAGACTGCCGGCGGGAGGTCTCGTGCGCGCCGGGGCACGTGGGTGTCGGCGAGGAGAAGCAGGTGCATGGCCATGAGTCTGCCCGCAGCGGCAGGAGTGCCCCGCAACGGCAAGAGATGCCCGCAACGGCAAGAGCGCCCTGACGACCTAGATCTGGCGCGCGACTTCCCCGAGCGTCAGGTGCGGGACCAGCATGTCCGTGAGCCCGTCGACGGTGCCGCAGCCGACGCAGCGGAGCCCGACCACGAGCCACGTCACGCGTGGACCGTCGCTGGTCGTCTCGGCGTGGGCGCCGATCCCGATCTCGGCGATGGACTGCCCGCAGCCGCGGCACATCCACATCGGCGGGAACGTCCAGTTGTCGTTCGAGTCCAGCATCGGCTTCACGACCGCGCAGGACAGGCAGCGCCTGCGGGCCACACCGTTGCGGGCGTCACCCTCGACGTAGAACCACGCCGGGCGCTCGTCCTCGCCGTGCGTCGGGTTGTCGCAGCGGGTCAACATCGTGTGGGTGACGTGAGGACACCCGGCAAGCACGCGTATCCACGCCTGCAAGTCGTCCGCGTCCTCGCCGATCGTCGTACCCGCCACTGTTTGCAGCACCATCAGACCTCCCGCCTCGGTAGGTCGGCTCACGGGGCGCTTCTCTTGAGTGCTGCGGCCGGGTCCCTACTCGTGACCCGGTAGGGTCGCGGAGTTCCCGTGCCTTCGGAGGCCCCCATGGAGACGTCGCGCGCCACGGTCGTCGATCTGCTCGGCGTCCTCGCGTACGGCGAGCTGATCGGCTTCGAGCGCTTGGCTGAGGATGCGCACCTCGCCCCCACGATCCCCGACAAGGCGGCACTGGCGGCCCTCGCGGCGGACGAGTTCGCCCACTACCGACTCCTGGCGGCCCGACTCGACGAGCTCGGCGTGGCGCCCGAGACGGCGATGGAGCCCTTCACCGTCGCCATCGACGCGTTCCACGTGGCGACCGCACCCTCGGACTGGCTCGAGGGACTAGTGAAGGCTTACGTCGGCGACGGCCTGGCGAACGACTTCTACCGGGAGATCGCCGAGTACGTCGACGAGTCCACCCGCTCCCTGGTGCAGCAGGTGGTCGCCGACAACGGTCACGCCCAGTTCGTCGTCGACCGCGTCCGCCTCGCCATCGAGGAGCAGCCCGCCGTCGCCGGCAGGCTCGCCCTCTGGGCGCGGCGGATCGTCGGCGAGGCGCTCGCCCAGGCGCACCGGGTCGCCGGCTCCCGCCCTGGCCTCACGGCCCTCCTCGCCGCCTCGGGCGACGACAGCCTCGCCCTGATCGGCCGCCTGTTCACGCGGTTGACCGAGGCGCATGCCCGCCGCATGGCGACCCTCGGTATGTCCGCCTAGCGCCAGCCGCCCGGCGAGGACGGTGGGCGAGGACGGTTGTCCGCGCCCATTCACGCCAGAGCGCGAATGGAGGCGGACAACTGTCCCGGCCAGGGCAGCCCCGGCCAGGGCATCCCGGCTACGGCAGTCCCGT
>JAVEEB010000179.1 GCA_030840665.1 Frankiaceae bacterium
GCGGCTCGAGCAACAGCTCGTCGGACGGCTCCAACGCCTCCAGTACTAGCAGCCAGGCTGACCTGGACGCCGCGGCCGCGCAGGCAGCTGCCGACGCGACCGCAGCCCAGGCCGCTGCGGACGCCGCCACGGCGCGGTCGAACAGCGCCGACCAGGCCGCCGCCGCAGCTCATGCCGCTGCCGACAGCGCGGCCGCTGCTGCTGCCGCCGCCACCAAGAAGAACCGTGACGCCCTGCGTGCCGTGGCGCGCGTCGCGGCGGAGGCTGCCAAGCGCGCCGACGGGCTCGCCAGCGAGGCCAACCGTGCGGAGACGCGCGCCGTGGCTGCAGCGCTGGCCGCAGCAAAGAAGGCAGCTGACACCGCGGCCGCCGCCGCCGCCCAACGGCTCACGGGCGTGTACGCCTCCGAGGGACTCGGTGGTTCGGCAGGCAAGGACAGCGCCGGCAACGGGATCGACGTCGCGATCATCGACACTGGCGTCTCTGACACAGCCGCGCTGAACCGTGCCTCAGGCCGACTCGTCGACGGTGTGGACACCTCCGGACTCGTCGATGGCACCTCCCCGATCACGGAAACTGGCGTCTTCGCGGACGGCTACGGCCACGGAACCTTCATGGCGAACGTGATTGCCGGCAGCTCGGTCGACGGCAAGCACAACCTCGGCGTTGCGCCCGGCGCTCGCGTGCACGTCGTGAAGGTCGCCAACGACCAGGGCGAGTCCTCACTCTTCGCCGTCCTCGTCGGCCTCAACTGGGTCGCCTGGCATGCGGACACGATCAAGGTCGCGAACCTCGCGCTTGGCGTGGACCGTCCGATGGACGCTTACGGACCCGACCCGCTCAACGTTGCAACTGAATGGGTACGGGCGGCCGGCGTCACGATGGTCGTCGCCGCGGGCAACACCGCCGGCGTCGTCAGCGACCCCGGCTTCACCGCCGGTGCTCTGACGGTGGGCGCCGCCGACCTCACGACGCATCACGCCACCGTCGCCCCGTTCAGCGGGTCGGCCGTCGTTGCAGGAGTGCAGAAGCCGGATGTCGTGGCCTCTGGCGTCAGCGTCTACGGCCTGCTGCCGCCCACCTCGACCATCGCCCTGGCTAACCCAGGGTCACTCACGCCGAGCGGCCTCTACCGCGGGTCTGGGACCTCCGAGGCGACCGGGGTCGTCACTGGGCTGGCGGCGATCTTCCTGCAGAAGAACCCGGACGCTGACACGACGACGGTCAAGTCGTCGCTTCGCGCCGCTGCCCGGGACCTCGGCACCCCGACCGCAGGCGCAGGCCTTGTGCAGATGACTCGAGTCGCAAGCGAATCCGCGGGCGACGGAGAAAATACTTTTGATTCCACGGCGTGGCTGACCGGTGCATACTCCGGCGAAGACTTCACGATGGATGAGTGGTTGAGTGACCTCGCTGGCGCTTGGTTTGATGACCCGGCCGCCGGTGCCGCGTGGGCGGCGCACAGGTGGCTCGGTCAGAAGTGGTCGGGTCAGAAGTGGACCGTTCGCGAATGGAGCGGTCAGAAGTGGCTGGCGCACCGTTGGCTGGATCAGCAGTGGCTCAGTCAGGCCTGGTTGGGGCAGAAGTGGGCCGGCCACCGATGGCTCGCGCACCGATGGCTCGCGCACCGATGGCTCGGGCAAAAATGGCAGGCTGACCAGTGGTTGACCATCGATGGGGCGTCGTCATGAAAGCGATGTCGAAGGTGACGCGCGAACACCGCATCTTCGTGCTGGGTGCCGCGATACTGGCCGGGGGCGTCGCCCTCATCGCGCAGGCTGGCTGGGGCTCGGCCCCGATATGGGCCTTCGCGATCCTGGTGCTGGCCTTCATCGGGACAGAGGCTGCCGAGATCCGCTTCGTGGTCGGGGCTGAGGTCTGGTCCCTGTCGCTGACAGAAGTTGCCCTTGGTGCCGCGCTCGTGGTGCTGACCGGCGGCTGGGTCGCGGTCGCCAGCGCGGTCGCCGTCGCCCTGCTCATGGTGGCGCGACGCAACGCCGCTCTGAAGGTCTTCTACAACACCGCGGTCTTCGCCTTGTCGACCAGTGCGGCCGTCGTCGTCAGCGTGTTTGCGGGGTCCTCTGTTCTTGGTGCTGCTCTTGGCCTCACCACCTTCGCCGTCGTCAACTTCGCCCTGGTGACCATTGCCGTCCGAATGGCTACCGGCCGCCCGATCCGCGAACTCGTGGGCATGGGTGGGCTCATCGGTGTTGCCCAGGCGATGGGCAGCGCGAGCGTCGGGATCCTCGCCGGCTGGCTGTCGATGAACGCCCCTATCGGGCTCATCGGCCTCGTCGTGCCGGTGGCTCTTATCTGGTACTCCTACCGCGCACAAATCCGCCAGGCCGCCGAGTCGCGGATGTTCTCCGAGCTCGCGTCCGGCCATGAGATGGTCGCCGGCCCGTCGACCGACACGTCGGCCCGCGTGGTCGTCTCAGCCGCACACCGGTTGCTCAGCGGCGTGGCCGAGATCGTCATCTTCTCTGGCGAGACGCCCGTGCACTACGTGGCGAACGAGGTCGGCGTCACGAGCTCCCGCGGCTCCGCGGAGCTGCTCAGTGACCCCTGGATCGTCGAGGCGCTCGGCGTCGATCGCCTCGCGACCGGCACCACGAGCCGTGCCCCGTACCTCGTCACGCGCCTCGGCTCAGCCGACGCGCCGTCCGCGGTCATCCGCGTTCTGCGTCCGGAGCACGCCCCGGTCTTCGAGCGTCGCGACCAGATGATGGCGTCGATCCTCATCGGTCAGGCGCAGACCTGGTTCGACATGGTCGAAGTGTCCGCGGCCCGCGACGAGGCCATCGCTCGCGCGGAGATGTCGGATGCAGCCAGCCGCGTGATCGGCGACATGGGTGCGGAGACGTTCCCGGCTCTTGTCCGCCTGCGCGAGTCCGCGGTACGACTGACTCGTTTGGCGAACACCGCAACCAGCCGCGACGGCGTCGGCGACATCGTCGAGGAACTGCACGCCGCGGAACGCGCGGTCGCCTCCCTGCTCGGCGCCATCGCGATGGCCGCCGACACGCAATTGGCTGCCGAAGATGTCATCCAATTGCCCGCGGGAAGCTCCATGGGCGAGGACGATTGGACCACCACGGGCACGCTCGAGTTTGAGGCGGCGGACGGAGCACTGTGACCACTGATCGACGGCCAGGGGCGCGTCTGCCGCTGGCCGTTTGGCTCGGTGGCGGCGTGGGCGCGTTGACGGCTGTGGCCACCGGCGCGCTCCTTGCTTTCCTGGAGTACGTCGGCGCGCTGGAGCTCGGCGGTGACGACATCGCGCTCTGGGCGGTCGCAGTCGGGTTGATGCCCGCCATGCTCGGCGCGTTCATCGGGGTCCGGCTCACCGCGCAGCTGCGCACCATCACCGGTGAGGCCCCGCGCCTCCTCGGCAACGTGGCCGCGGCCGTTGAATCCACCCGCCAGCACCGCGGTGGCTGGGCCATCGGCGAGCTGGGCGATCTCGCCCAGGGGATCGACGCTCTCCACGTGCGGGTCCGTCTCGCCGACGAGCTGGCCGACCGCCACCGTCGCATGTCCGAGACGGCGAGTGCCGGCATGTTCGAACTGCTCTCGGGACTGGTGGCCGCCGAAGAAGGCACCCGCGGACAGTTGTCGGCCGAGCTGCACGACACAGCGGCGCAATCGCTGATGTTGGCGCGGACGAGGCTCGCAGAGGTCATCGAGGACCCGTCCATCACGTTGCCCCACCAGGTGCTGCTCGCCACCGAGTACGTGTCGGAGGCCGAGGACCAGGTGCGCGCCGTCATGGCCCGCACCCGCCCGCCGGCGTTGCGCGACGGAGACCTCGCCCGGGCCGTCGGCCAGTTCCGGGATGACATGGCCGTTCGGTACGGCTTGCGCGTCTCGATCGATTGGCCGGCTCAGCCCCACCCCCTCCCGCTCGTCACGGCCATCACCATCTACCGGTTCATGCAGGAAGCTCTGCTCAACGTCGTGAAGCACGCCGACGGTGACACCGCCCACGTCACGCTCGACGTCACGGAGAACGACGTGACCGCGACCGTCACCGACGCGGGCCCCGGTTTCGACCCGTCGCTCGTCAAGCCGGAGCGCGGTCGCCACGTCGGCCTCGGCCTGCTGCGCGAACGGGCGCGGCTCGCCGGTGGCTCCGTTGACGTTGCCTCCGCCGTCGGTGAGAGCACGACACTGACCCTTCGCCTGCCGCGCACCGCCGGGGCCATGTCGGCGCTCCGGGAAGCCAGCGCGGCCGTCGCCGGCCCGGCACCGCAGCCACGCCACGAAGTGCGTCCCGCGCCCCCCGTCACCGAACTGACCCCCGCCACCGGACTGACCGCGGTCACCGAACTGCAGGCCGTCACCGAACTGCAGGCCGTGGCCGAACTGTCGGACGTCGTCGCCGGATCCTGAACGTCAGCGGGCGGGCGGGATGACCGCTGGCCGTGCCTTTGAAGGTCGGGACAGCACCGCGATGCCCGGCGCCACCGGGGGCAGGCCGGCCGCGAAACAGAGCAGGTCGCACCAGGCCCGCAGGTGACCCGTGAGGTCGTTGCCGATGACCGTCCAGCTGGCCTTGATCTCGACCTCGCCGCCGTCGGTCTCGCCGCGCATCTGACCGAAGCCCTCGGAGTTGGACGAGGTGACCGTGCCGCCGGGGTTGCCATACGAAGCGCCGTGGCGGTCGAGGGCCTCGAGGAGCCAACTCCACCCGACACCCCCGAGGAGCGGGTCAGCGGCCATCTCGCGCTCGACGTCGGCGTGGACGTACGCCACACACCGCGTCGTGCCGTCCCAGGCCTCCTGGCCCTCGGGGTCATGCAGGATCACGAGCCGGCCTGTCGCGAGGTCTTCGTCGTCAGGAGTGGCGCCGACGACGTCCCCCACGACGGCATACGACTGGGGCGCCAGGCGCGGACCGGCGGAAACCTCGTGCAGGCGAACCTCTGCGCGGACGCCCGCGGTGCGGAGCGTCTCGACGGCAGCGAGGAACGCCGTCGGGTTGTCGGCTGGTGGCCGGCGCGGAGGCATGCTGATGCTCAGGCGGCAACCGTGGTGATGCGGCGCCGAGCGATCGACGAGTAACCAAGGACGACGGCGACCCCGCAGGCGCTGCAGAACCACTCGGGGCAGTCGACCCCGTGGTGGTCGAGGCATCCGGGCTGCTCAAACGGCTGCTCGCCGGCGCACGCCGGGCAGTCGAGGTATCGCGTCATCGGTGGACCCCTTTCGTCGTACAAGAATTTCGTCGTGCAATTGCCCGTGAAGCGACCGTGACATGGCCCACCGACAATTTGGGTCATCGACGGCGGCGTGTCGGGTGCGAGCACCCTTACCCGCGTCGATACGAGCCCGGGGTGACACGATGACCGGGATGCCTGACACCTCTGCCAGCGCGCTCGTTCGCGCCTGCCGCCGCGAACCCGTGCCGCATACGCCCGTCTGGTTCATGCGGCAGGCCGGTCGGTCGCTGCCCGAATACCGGGCCTTGCGCGCCAACATTCCGATGTTGCAGGCGTGCCGCACGCCGGAGCTGGTCGTCGAGATCACCCTGCAGCCGGTCCGCCGGCACGGCGTCGACGCGGCGATCTTCTTCAGCGACATCGTCGTGCCGATCGCCGCGGCGGGCATCGAGCTGGAGATCAAGCCCGGAGTCGGGCCCGTCATCGCGAAGCCGTTCCGCTCACGGGAAGACGTCGATCGCCTCCGCCCGTTGCTGCCCGAGGACGTGCCCGACATCGCCGAATCGGTGCGAACGCTCGTCCATGAGCTCGGCGACACCCCGCTGATCGGCTTCGCGGGCGCCCCGTTCACGTTGGCCAGCTACCTCGTCGAAGGCGGCCCGTCGCGCCATCACGACAAGACCAAGGCGCTCATGTACGCCGACGAGCCGACCTGGCACGCGTTGCTCGACCGCATTGCCGAGGTGACGCTCACTTTCCTGCGCGTGCAGGCGGATGCCGGCGCGAGCGCCGTGCAGCTGTTCGACTCGTGGGCGGGTGCGCTGTCGCCGGCGCAGTACCGGCGCTATGTCCTGCCCCATTCGCAAAAAGTCCTGTCCGGCTTGGCGGATCTGGGCATTCCGCGCATCCACTTCGGTGTCGGCACGGGTGACCTGCTGCCGTTGATGGGTGAGGCGGGCGCGGACGTCCTCGGGGTCGACTGGCGCGTGCCCCTCGACGAGGCGGCTCGCCGGGTGGGGCCCGGTTATGCGTTGCAGGGCAACCTCGACCCGGCCGTGGTACTGGCGCCGTGGCCCATCGTGGAGGCGGCGGTGCTCGAGGTGCTCGACAGTGCGAAAGACCTGCCGGGACACGTTTTCAACCTCGGCCACGGCGTGCTGCCGGACGCCGATCCGGAGGTTTTCGGCCGCATCGTGGAGCTCGTCCACCGGGAAACCGCGCGATGAGCGCGACACCGACGGA
>JAVEEB010000016.1 GCA_030840665.1 Frankiaceae bacterium
CGTCCGGCTTCTGCTGCACGTTGAACAGGTAGTCGAGCGACCGGTTGGCCGCAGCACTGTCGCCGGCCGCGATCTGCGCGGTCGCGACCTGGTAGAGGTCGCGCGCCCACACGAGGTGGTAGCCGCCGACGCCGGCGTTGTCGGCGTTGATCGCCTGGCCCCACGGCACCGTCAGCGAGGCGATGTTGGCGCCGCGGTACGTCTTGTCCTCATGGGCTTTCAGGGTCATCACGGCCACGTTGTACTGCGTCCGCAGCGCGACGTTGTTGCGGACGCTGGCGGGCGGCGCGCTGATGCTCTTCAGGTACTCGTGCCACCCGTTCATGTACGCGTTCTGGCGCGCCTGGAACGGCAGGCGCAAGGATGCCGTCGCGGTGCTGAGTGCGGCCGTTTCCGTCGGCCCGAAACTCAGCGCGAGGGTCACGTCCGTCGGGTGGCCGGGCGACGCCGGCGCGAGCTGGCCGGTCTGCACGAGGTTGCCTGCGGCCGCCGTCTTGTACGTCCAGTCCAGGTGATGGTCGGTCGCCAGGTCCGTCAGCCCGTCGCTGGCGCCGGAGAACCCGCTGGAAATCTTGGCGAACTCCGGCTTCGCGACGAGCGCGCTCGCGACGGTCCCGTCATGGGCCACGAGGGAACGGCCGACCGCGTCTCCGCTGTCGCCCATCCCGCTGTTGTTGAGCGAGGGGTTGTAGAGCACGTACGGGGTGTACGTCCCGCCGTCGAGGCTGCGCACGCGGATCGACAGCAGCACGCTCGCGCGGTCGGGGTCGTCGATGTACGTCTTCTCGATCCGGTACTTGCCGCTGAGCGCCGTGTCGACCTGCTGGTAGGTCAGGGATGCGGCATCGAGCAGCACGATTTTGTGCGAGGTCGCGTTGCGTTCCAGGTCGGTGAAGGTGGCGCCGTCCGTGACGATCAGCTGCAGGTCCTGCACGTTGGCGACGTCGACCGTCGGGTAGTAGACCTCGGTCAGCACGCCCTGCGTCAGCGTGTGCCACACCTTGCTGGCGATCGTGGTCGACGTGCCGAGGCCGTCCTTGGCGCCCGTGGTCCACGTCGACGACGCGCCGGGGCCGCCTGGTGCGGCGCCGCTCGGCGGCGTGAGGGACGCGCTCGGGCCACCGAAAGCCGGCGGTGCTCCGGCGAGGGACACGGCCATCGCCAGCGCCGCGAGGGCGGCAAACCGGCGGGTACGAAGACTCGAACGACGCGGTCGTGATGACACGGACATGCCGCCTCCTGGCAACCGCCGCGGCCCCTCGCCGCGGGCTCGCACCACTATGCACTTTTCGCAACAAATCCGACATGTCCGGCTGGGCCAATTTCTGGTCCCTTCGTCGCGTCGTCGCGTCGTCCCGGACTTCTCGCGGTGCGGTGCCCGCTCGTCCTCGCCCGGTGCTACCCGAACGGCGAGTTCAACCCGTACTTCTCCATCAGCTCGGGCACCCACGTGGGGTCGAGGAACAGGCCGTACGCCTCGGCGAGTTTCCCGAGGTCGCCCGGGTCCGGCGGACCGGACTCGACCATCTCCGCCAGCGCGCGAAAGAACTTCTCGAAGCCGGACGGCGTGATGACCTCGATCATGCGCGCCTCTTCCGGGCCCGCGTTCCACATGGTGTGCAGCTCGCCGCGGGGTTTGCTGATGTAGCCGCCGGCCTCGAGCACAACCTCGTCGTTGCCCGAGCGGAAGCCGATGGCACCGGCGGTCACGATCGAGAACTCGTCCTCCCGGGTGTGCACGTGCGGCGGGACGAGTGCGCCGACGGGGAACGGGTGCTCGACGATCGCGACCTGGCCGCCCGTCTGCTCGCCGTCCAGCCGGAACCCGACGCCGATCGAGCCGATCCACCGGTCAGGGCCGTGGGGTGGCTGCAGCACGGTCAGGGGCAGTGCCCTGCCGCGCGCCGTCGCCTCCGCCATGGTCGTTGGAAGGATCATTGTCATGACGCGCTCCCCTTCGAGGGACGTAATTTAAGTGGACACCGTCGTACACTCAAATTAGTGCGTACGAAGTCGGAGATGTCAAGGTTGACTGACCAAACGAGTTCACCGAAAACGCGGCCGTATGAGATGCGGGCGCGGCAGGATGCCGTCGCCGAGACCCGGCTGCGCATCACAGAGGCCACGATGCGGCTGCACGAGCGCGTCGGGCCGGCCGCGACGACCGTCTCCGCGATCGCGGAGGAGGCCGGTGTGACGCGCTTGACGGTCTACCGGCATTTCCCGGACGAGGACGCGCTGGTGGGGGCCTGCGGACAGCATTGGGGTGGCCTCCATCCCCGCCCCGACGTCACCGCTTGGGGGGACGTCGAGCACCCCATCCGGCGACTGCAACTGGCCTTGGCCGAGACGTACGCGTGGTGCCGCATCGCCGCGCCGATGATGACGAAGATCCACCGAGACCTCGACGCGATGCCCGCGTTCGTGCGCGAGTTCCTCGACGACGACGAGCGCACGCGGGTCGCGGCCCTCGCGGACGGTTTTGGCGGCGGCGCGACGCCCCAGCTCAAGGCCGTCCTCGCCCACGCGCTGCACCTGCGGACCTGGGAGTCCCTGTGCCTGGCCGGCGGGCTGACTCACGAGGAGGCGATCGACGTCATGACCGCCGCGGTCCTCGCGGCCACCGCTAAACCAGCAGCACCGTCTAGACCAGCAGCACCGTCTGCTGTCCGCACGTCACCACGTCGCCCACTTTGAGCTGCGCCCCCCGGCGGGTCTCGGCGACACCGTTCACCGAGACCAGCTCCAGGGCCAGCACCTCTTTCGCAGTGCCGCCCGAGTCCGCGAAACCGACCAGCTTGAGCAGCTGCCCGAGCCGGATCCCATCCGCGCCAATGCTGACCTCATCCATGCGTTCATCCTTGCGGACTCCGGCGGTACGCTGCACGGTGCCCCACCCCTTCGAGAAGGGCGCCTCGGTGAGCTTGCGCATTCCTGACTCCACGGTCGTCGTCGGCCTCGACAATGGCGGCACAACAAACAACGCGACCGTGCTCGACGCGTACGGCGAGTTTCTCGTGGAGACCCTCGCCGAGACTCCCAGCCGCGTGCAGGAGGGGCCGGTCATCGCGGTGCAGGCCCTCGCCGAAGCGTTCGCCAGCGTCCTCGCCTTGACGGGCATCTCCCGCGACCGCGTCCGGGCCGTGGGATTCGACTCCCCCGGCCCGTCGAGCGCCACGGGGGTCATCTCGTCCCTCGGCTCCACCAACTTCCGGCACCCGGGCTGGCGCAACTTCGATTTCCGCGCGGCCCTGGAAGACCTCCTCGGCATCCCGGTCGTCTACAACAACGACACGAACGCGGCCGCGCTCTACGCGCACCACGCGCACTTCGGCCTCGAGGCCCCGCACCGGTCATCCGTCGCGATGATCGTCGGCACCGGTCTCGGCGGCGGCATCGTCCAGGAAGGTGCCGTCATCCGCGGCTCGTCCGGGATGGCCGGCGAGCTGGGTCACGTCCTCGTGCAACTCGAGGGACTGCTCGAAGAGGGCCAGCCCGTCCCGCTGTGCAACTGCGGCCAGACCGGCGACGCCGAGAGTTTCGCCTCCCTCACCGGCATCACGATGAACCTGCTCCCCTACTGGCTGACGCGCTTCCCCGATCACCCGCTGCACGCCTTGCCGATCGACAAGGCCGCCCGCGCCGTCCGCGGGTTGGCGGAGCGCGGCGACGAGATGGCGTTGAAGATCTTCGAGCAGCAGGCGATCGCCATCGGCCGCGTCTTCAGCATCGCGGCGAACTTCACCGACCCCGACGCGTACTTCGTCGGCGGGGGCGTCGTCGAGGCCGCGCCGCACTTCCAGGAGTGGTTCCTGGCGCAGGTGCGCGACCACACGCACCTGCGCGAGGAGCAAGCGAGCCGCAGCCAGGTCGCCGTCGTCCCGGACCTCGACATGGCGGGCGCGCGCGGTGCCGCGCTCGGCGCCCTCGCGTCGGTCACCGGCGCATCGATCAATCTCACGGGTCGTCCCGTGGCCTCCTCCGTCGGCTGACTCAGCCCTTCACGTACGAACATTTCTCGGCCACGCGACCGTCGCGGACGCGGAGGATGTCGACCCCGTCGACGTGCCCGTCGCCCCACGAGTAGCGCCAGCCCTGCACGACGCGATCACCCGCGACCAGGACGAGATGCGCGTCGAAGTGGGCCCGTGGTGACTGTACGAAGAGCGATTCGAACGCGTCGCTCGCCGCCGCGACCCCCTCGTGCCGGACGCCCTCAGGCGGTGAGGTGTCGACGAACACGCAGTCGTCCGTCATCAGTGCACGCAGGCCGTCCGCGTCGTGCCGGTTGAAGGCGTCGTTGAACGCCGCGACCACGTCCATCGTCGTGAGTTCGGGGTCGCGGACGCCGGCTGCCGTCACGGCCGCACCTCGAACACGCGGTTGAACGGCGTCGAGGTCGCGAGGCGCACGGACGTGAGCCCGCCCGCCGCGAGCGCGCGCTCGAGGTCCGCGTCGGACGCCTGGGCGCCGAGCACCGGGGAGTCCGCCGCGCCGTAACGGATGGCGTTGAGCGTGCAGATCGTCGTCGACGCCGAGTAGAACACCCGCCCGACCGGGTTGAGGTTGTCCGCGACATCGTGGCCCGCCTGGGGTTCCACCAGAAGAAGCGTCCCGCCCGGTGACAGTGCCCTGGCGATGTGGCGCGCCGCGTCGATCGGGCGGCCCATGTCGTGAAAACAGTCGAAGAGGGTCACCAGGTCGTAATCCTTGCCCGGGAAGTCGTCGGCGCCGGCCACCTGGAACGTCACCCGGTCGGCGACCCCGGCCTCCGCTGCCCGCTTGCGCGCCGCGTCGATGGAGGCGGCGTGAAAATCGAAGCCCACGAACCGACTCGCCGGATAGGCCTGCGCCATCAGGATTGTCGAGGCGCCGTGGCCACACCCGACGTCGGCGACGCGGGCGCCGGCCACCAGCTTGTCGACGACACCGTCGAGCGACGGCAGCCACGAGTCGACGAGATTCGCGGCATACCCCGGCCGGAAGAAGCGCTCGGTCCCTTCGAAGAGCAGCGCGTCGTGCTCGTCCCAGCCGTACCCGCGTCCGCTGCGGAGAGCGTCGGTGATGCGGTCGATGTCGCGGCCGACGGACAAGGCGATCTGGAACGCACCCGGGAGGAACGCGGGGCTCGACTCGTCGGCGAGGGTGAACTCCTGTTCCGGCGACAGCGCGTACGAGTCGGTCGGTGCGTCATACGTGACGTAGCCGGCTGCGGCGTTGGCCCGGAGCCATTCCGCAACGGACCTTTCCCGGATCCCTGTCCTGGTTGAGATGTCGGCGGCGGTTTGGCGGCCACCGGCGGCGAGCGCCTTGTACAGACCGAGCCGGTCGCCGAGGACAACGAGCGGCGCGAAGAGGGCGGCGCCGAAGTCGGTGACGAATTGCCCGACGAATGCGTCGACCTTGTCCGGGTTGAGCGTGGTGGTGTCCATCCGACATCAGCTCCCTTGTCCGCGGGTCACGGGCGTGACCCGGTCTTGCGGAAGGCACGCTAGGGAGACGAGATTGCAGGCAGATAGCAGCGAACAGGCGGTCTCGCGCGATGTCGGTGCACGTGCAGGTTCTCGGCACGTACGTCGCTGTCCGCGACGGCGCCCCGATTCCGGACACGGCGTACGGCGGCCGGCTCCCGCGGCGACTCGCCCGTTTCCTGGCGACCCGCGCGGACCACGCGGCGTCACAGGCCGCCATCGCCGACGCGCTGTGGGGAGCCGACCAACCCGGGGACCCGGCGGCCAACGTCGCGGTGCTCGTCAACCGGTTGCGGCGCGCCCTCGGTGACGCGGCGGTCGTGACGATGGACGGCGGCTACCGGTTCGGCGGCCACGTGATCGTCGACGCGGATCGTTTTGGGTCGCTCATCGGGGAAGGGCAGTCGGCTGCTGCCGCCGGGCGACCCCAGGACGCGTATGCCGCGTACCGGGCCGCCCTTGCGTTGTGGCGCGGCCCGCCTCCCGCCGACGTCGACGCGTGGTGGGCGGACGAGGCGAGCACGCACTGGCGGCAGGCGAGGCTCGACGCCCTTCTCGGCGTCTCGGAAGCGGCGCTCGAGCTCGGGAACCCGGCAGCGGCGCTCGCCTGCGCCCGCGAGGCCATCGCGGAGGACCCGTTGCGCGAGGCGGCCCACCTGCTGGTCGTGCGGGCCCGGGCGGCCGGTGGCGATCCGGCGGGTGCCCTGGACGACTGGCAGGCGATGCGGGCGACGTTCGCGGAGGAGCTCGGCATCGAACCGTCGGCCGCCGCGCACGAGGTGCAGCGGGCTGTCCTGGCCGCCGCGACCTCCCCGGCGCCCGCCGGCCGGCCCTCACGCGA
>JAVEEB010000031.1 GCA_030840665.1 Frankiaceae bacterium
ACGGCGACCCGGAGCGGCACCGTCAGGCCGGCCAGCCCCTCGGTGACCTGCTCGGCGAGGGTGTAGACGTCCACTTGAGCGCGGCCGCACGACGGGCACGACACGATCTCGAGCGAGCGCTTGCGCAGGCCGAGCGACTCCAGGATCTGGAGGCCGACCTTGACCTCTTCGACGGGCGGCGCGGACAGCGAGACCCGGATCGTGTCGCCGATGCCTTCGGCCAGCAGCGCGCCGAAGGCCACGGCCGACTTGATCGTGCCCTGGAACGTCGGCCCGGCCTCCGTCACGCCGAGGTGGAGCGGGTAATCGCAGGCCTCGGCGAGGAGCCGGTACGCCTGGATCATGACCACCGGGTCGTGGTGCTTGACCGAGATCTTGATGTCGTGGAAGTCGTGCTCCTCGAACAGAGAGGCCTCCCACAACGCGCTCTCCACGAGCGCCTCAGGGGTGGCCCTGCCGTACTTCACCATCAGCCGCGGGTCGAGCGAGCCGGCGTTCACCCCGATGCGGATGGGGGTGCCGTTGGCCTTCGCGGCGTGCGCGATCTCCTTGACCTTGTCGTCGAACATCTTGATGTTGCCCGGGTTGACGCGGACCGCCGCGCACCCGGCTTCGATGGCCGCGAACACGTACCGCGGCTGGAAGTGGATGTCCGCGATGACGGGGATCGTCGACTGGCGGGCGATGATCGGCAACGCGGCCGCGTCGTCGGCACTCGGCACCGCGACGCGCACGATGTCGCAGCCGGACGCGGTGAGCTCGGCGATCTGCTGCAGCGTGGCGCCGATGTCGGAGGTCAGCGTCGTCGTCATCGACTGCACGGAGACGGGCGAATTGCCGCCAACGGACACGCCACCGACGTTGATCAGTCGGCTGTGGCGGCGGACCCCCACGCGGCGGGCCGGCAACTCCGGCATACCGAGCGAGACAGCGGTCGTCATGCGGGGGCCCTTCAGCAGCGGGATGGCCGGCAGCGGATGACCGGCTCCTTCAGTATCGCGGACCGACCAGCTACTGCGTGATCCGGACGGGGTTGACGATGTCGGCGTACAGGAGCAGCAGGGACATCGCGATCAGCACGGAGCTCACGACGTAGATCAACGGCAGCATGCGCGAGACGTCGACCGGGCCTGGATCGCGGCGGCGGCGGACCTTGGCGATCTGCCGACGGACCCCTTCGTACAGGGCGCCGGCGACGTGGCCGCCGTCGAGCGGGAGCAGCGGAAGCAGGTTGAAGAAGAACAACGCCAGGTTGAGGCTCGCCAGGATCTGCACGATGAAGTTGGCCTTGAGGCCGTTGGTGAAGCCGCTGCTCTGCGTGATCTCCCCGCCGATGCGACCCACGCCGACGATGCCGATCGGGCCGGCGGCGTCACGTGGTCCGCTGCCGAAGGCAGCCCGCCAGACGCCGGCCATCTTGCCCGGAATGTTGCCGATGGCTTGCGCCGTACGGGCGAGGCCGTCGACCAGCCGGCCACCGATCTGGGCCGCCGGCACCGGCCGCAGCTCCTGCGCGGGCGTGAGGCCGAGGAAGCCAACGGTCACGACATCCGTGGAGGTGTTGTCCTTGTAGACCGTGTTCTTGATGGGAGTCGCGGTCAGGTCGAGGCGCTGCCCAGCGCGTTCCACCGTCAGGGTCACCGGGATGTCCGCGGAGGCGCGGATGCGGGTCTGGATCTGTGTCCAGTCCGTCATCGGCTGGCCGTCGACCGCGACGATCGTGTCGCCCGCCTGGATCTGGGCCACCGCGGCCGGGGCCTTCGGGTCGTTCGGCCCGCAGGGGTGGCGTGGGGTGTTGAGCGCCTGGACGCAGGCCTGAACCGACTCCACGCGGCTGGTGATGGCCGGTTCGCCGTACAAGGTCCAACTGCCGACGAGGAGGGTGACGCCGATGAGGAGGTTCATCGTCGGGCCGCCCAGCATGATGAGCACCTTGCGCCGGACGGGCTGCTTGTAGAACGTGCGGCTGACGTCTTCGGGGGCGATGGTCTCGACGCCGGCGGGCGAGCGCTGCTCATTGAGCTGGCGCGTCAGCCCGGTGCTGGTCGGCTGCAGGTGCGTCTCGTCCTCGCCGCGGGAGGCGCGCGGGGGGAACATGCCGATCATGCGGATGTAGCCACCGAGGGGGATGGCCTTGATCCCGTACTCGGTCTCGCCCTTCTTGCGCGACCAGATCGTCGGGCCGAACCCGACCATGTATTGCGTCACCTTCACGCCGGATCGCTTCGCCGGGACGAGGTGCCCGATCTCGTGCAGCGCGATCGACAACATGACGCCGAGAAAGATCAAAATGATTCCGAGCGCGTACAACATCTAGCGTGATCTCCCTTCGACCTCGGTGATGAGCTGTGCAGCCATCGCCCGTGCTTCGACTTGGGCGTCGACGATGTCGTCGATCCCCACGTCTCCTATCGGCACGTTGTGGGCCTGGACCACAGTGGAAACCACATCAACGATCGCTGTGAATTTCAGCGTACCTGCGACGAACGCCGCGACAGCCGCTTCGTTGGCCGCCGCGTAGACGGCCGGAGCGGTGCCGCCGCGTTTGCCTGCCGCGCGCGCCAGGGCGACCGCCGGGAACGCCTCGTCGTCGAGGGCCTCGAACTCCCAGCTCGGAGCCGACGTCCAGTCGATGGCCTTGGCCGCGCCGGGGAGGCGATCCGGCCAGGCGAGCGCGTACCCGATCGGCAGGCGCATGTCGGGCGGGCTCGCCTGCGCGATCGTCGACCCGTCCACGAACTCGACCATGGAATGCACGATCGACTGCGGGTGGACGACGACGTCGATCCGGTCGTACGGCACCCCGAACAGCAGGTGGGCCTCGATGACCTCGAGCCCCTTGTTGACCAAGGTCGCCGAGTTGATCGTGATGAGCGGGCCCATGTCCCAGGTGGGGTGGCGCATGGCCTGCTCCACGGTGACGTCGTCCATCTCGGCCCTGGTGCGGCCCCGGAACGGCCCCCCGCTCGCCGTCAGGATGAGCCGCTGGACCTCGGTGGGCGTGCCCGCGCGCAGGCATTGCGCGATCGCCGAGTGCTCGCTGTCGACGGGGAGCAGGCGGTCGCGGTCGCCGCCGAGGCGGGCCAGGACCAGCTCGCCGCCCGCGATGAGCGACTCCTTGTTGGCCAACGCGAGGGTGCGCCCGGCGTCGAGCGCGGCGAGGGTCGGCGCGAGGCCGATGAGTCCGGTCATGGCGTTCACCACGACGTCGCACGGCCAGGCCGCGAGTTCGGTGGCGGCGTCAGGACCAATAAGGAGTTTCGGTACGGCGAACCCGCCCGCGTCGTAACCGTTCGCGCGGGCGGCCGCGTAGAACGCCAGCAGGAGATCCTGCGCGGCGGTCGCCTTCGCCACGGCGACGACCTCGACCTTGAACTCGAGTGCCTGCCGAGCCAGGTCGTCGATCCGCCCGCCGCCTGCGGCAAGGCCAACGATCCGGAAGCGGTCGGGGTTGCGGCGAACCAGATCGAGCGTCTGCGTGCCGATGGAGCCGGTGCTGCCGAGCACCACGATCTCGCGCACACGCGCTCCCTCTGCTGACAGCCTTGCGCTGGCGGAGATCCATTGTCGCGCGC
>JAVEEB010000066.1 GCA_030840665.1 Frankiaceae bacterium
CCCCGCCCCAGAAGAAGACCCCGGAGGTAACGAGCCCCATCGCACCCCAGGCATCCGCGCGGGCCGGCGGAACCGGTGCAACAGAGGGAGGAGCGACGGAGTCCGTCGGTGCAGGCACCTTAACAGGACGCTTGAGGATGCTCACAGGCGGTCCTGGGCGGGTGCGACCGGCCGGTCAGGCGTGTTGTCAGGGGCCTCCGCGGGCACGACGGCGGGCACGATCGTCGGGATCTTCGCGCGTACAAAACCGACGATCGCGGCCACGAGGGACACGACCGTCGTCACGAGGATCGTGACCCCGAATGCCTGGTGATCGAACAAGGACGTGTGCCGGAAGACGACCATCACGAGGAAGAGCCCGACGACCTGCGCGGTGTAGCCGGCGAGGGCGTAGATGAGCACCATGCCCTCGGGTTGCTCGGGCTTGGTGCTGAGCGTGGCGAGGCCGACGCCGGACACGAAGAAGACGGCAACGAGGACTCCGCCGACGACGGCACCGACAGCCGCGTGAGCGCCTTGGTGGACCCCGTAGTACGTCGCCGCCGCGGCCGTCACGATCCCGGCGGTCACGCTGACCCACAGGGTCAGGGTGCTGCGCACGGACCTCGACGTCACGGGGAAGTCGGGTGTCGTGGGGCTGGTCTCGGGCACGCGGGCGGTCCTTGTCGCAGGCGGTCAGAGGGAGCTTGTGAAAAGTATCACAAGCATGAACGATGCCTGAAATCCGCTGCTCAGCGCCGGTGTGCGGCCCTGAGCCGTGGCAGGTTGATGGCGATCAGGAGCAGCACAGCCATGGACCCGAACCCGCTCGAGACCCACACGTACCCGTGCGACGTGATCGTCGAGGCGACGGCGGCGGAGCCGAGCATTGCCGTCCACACATACATGATCAGGACGGCGCGGGTCTGGGTGTGCCCGATTTCGAGCAGCCGGTGGTGCAGGTGCATCTTGTCCGGCGCGAAGGGCGATCTGCCTGCCCGCGCCCGGCGTAAGACGGCGAGCAGCAGGTCGACGAACGGGACGGCGATCGTCGCGAACGGCAGCATCAGGGGCAGGAATGCCGGCACGCTCAGGCCGCTCGTGATCTCGATCGAGTTGATCGAGCCCGTCATCGTCACCGTGCCCGCACCGAGCAGCAGCCCGATGAGCATGGAACCGCTGTCCCCCATGAAGATGCGGGCCGGATGGAAGTTGTGGGGCAGGAAGCCGACGCACGCGCCGGCGAGCGCGGCGCAGATGAGTGCGGGGGCGGCGGCCCGAGACAGGCCGTGGACGACCGCGAGCGCATAGGAATAGACGAAGAACGCGATCGCGGCGATGCCGACGACGCCGGCCGCCAACCCGTCCAGGCCGTCGATGAAATTGACCGCGTTGATGGTCACCACGATGAGAAGAATGGTGATCGGTACGCCGTACCCGGCCCCGAGGCTGACCGGCCCCACACCGGGGACGGGCAGGTAGAGCAGCTGCACGCCCTGGAGAAGGAGCACCCCCGCGGCGAGCACCTGGCCGGCGAACTTCGTCAGGGCGTCGATGCCCCAGCGGTCATCGATGATGCCGATGATGCAGATGAGCGCGCCCGCCTCGAGGACCGCCGTCATCTCGTCGCCGCGCTGGAAGACCTCCTGCAGCTTCTGCAAGTGCCGGGCGACGAAAATGGCCGCGGCGAACCCGGCCAGGATCGCGATGCCCCCGAGGCGCGGCGTCGGGATGCTGTGCACGTCGCGGTCCCGCACGGTGGCCATCGCCCCGAACCGGACGGCAAACCGCCGGGCGAGCGGCGTCGTCAGGTAGGTGACGAGCGCCGCGACCGCGGCGACGGCGAGGTACTCACGCACGCCGGGCTCGCGTTCTCGTCGGATACATCGGCTCGCTCCAGTCGGCGGACGCCGACACTCTACGGCCGCACAATGCCCGCGTGCGCGATCGCTGAACTTCCGGGCGTGGCCGTATTCGGCGCCGACAGCAGACCAAGGAGGGGCGCGAGAAGCGACTCGACGTGCGCGGCGGTCTTGGCGAACACGCGCTCGGGTGCGCCGTAGGGGTCGGCCAGGTCGGGGTCGGCCCGATTCTCGGCGTCGGCGGACCGGCGGGCCGCCGCCGCAGCGACGATCGCGCGGGCGCGCTCCGCCGGGTCGACAGGCAGGTGCGCCCCATCGGCGGTTGCCAGCAGCCGGGCGAACTCGGTCATCAGGAAGATGCGGTCCTTCGAGGTCGGGTCGAGGGTGGCGGCGGCGACGGCGTGCTCCCGGGTGGCCGCGAGGATGAGGTCTCCCCCGTCCACCATCTCCCGGGTGAGCTCTCGCGCGCGGAACATGTTCCCGTCGATCCCGCGCGCCGCCAGCGCGTGCAGCGCCTCCGGCTCCATCCGCGAACCCTCGTGGCCCCAGGTGCCGGCACTGCCGACCGTGAAGGCTCGGGCGGCATCGCCGAGCCGGTCATCGAACAAGGACCGCGCGAGCAGCTCAGCGATGGGTGAACGGCAGATATTTCCTGTGCACACGAAGAGAACGGTGAAGCTCACTCCGGCACCTCGATGTCGGGCAGCACTCCGCGCAGGGCCTCGACCGTCACCGCGCCGGCCCGCAGCAGCCGGGGCCGCAGACCCGTCAGGTCGACGATCGTCGACGGCACCTGGGCCGCGGTCGTGCCCCCGTCCAGGTACACGGCGACGGACTCGCCCAGCTGCCCCATGGCCTCGTCCACCGTCATCGCCGGCGGGGCACCGGAGCGGTTGGCACTCGACACCCCGAGCGGGCCGGTCTGCAGCAGCAGGTCGAGGGCGACGGGGTGCAGGGGCATGCGGACGGCTACGGTGCCACGGGTCTCGCCCAGGTCCCACGACAGCGCAGGCGCGTGCTTCAGCACGATCGTGAGGGCCCCGGGCCAGAACGCGTCGACGAGGTCCAGCGCCGTCTGCGGGACGAGGTCGACGAGGCCGTGCAGGGCCGTCGCATTGCCGACCAGGACAGGGACCGGCATGTCGCGACCGCGACCCTTGGCCTCGAGGAGAGCGTCGATGCCGAGCGGGCTGAAGGCATCGGCACCGATCCCGTACACCGTGTCGGTGGGCAGGACGATGAGCTGATTGTCGCGGATGGCGCGCAGCGCGTCCGTGATGCCGGACTCGCGGGCAGCAGAGTCGGAGCAGTCGTACCTGCGCATCAGCCCGCCCGCCTGGCCGTCACGAACCGCGGGCGGCCCGTGAAGTCGTTGTGGTCCGCGATGTCGGTCCAGTGATCCGTTGCGGCAAGGAGCGCCGGGGCCTCGACGCCGTGGGTGTCGTCGTGCTCGATGGCCAGGAAGCCGCCGGGCCGCAGCAGCCGGGCGGCGGCGGCGCTGACGACGCGCACCATGTCGAGGCCGTCCGTGCCGCCCCAGAGCGCGACGGCCGGGTCGAACGCGGCGACCTCCGGCTCGAGGCTCAGGCCGTCCGGCAGGTACGGCGGGTTGCTCGCGACCACGTCGACCGCGCCGTCGAGCGCGGCCAGGGCGTCGGCCGCGTCGGCCAGGTGCACCGAGACGGTGCCGCCGGCCGCGGCCGCGTTGCGAGCGAGCCACGCAAACGCCGCCTCATCGCGCTCCACGGCATGCACGACGGTGTCAGGACGTTCGTGCGCGATCGACAGCGCGATGGCGCCACTGCCGGCGCACAGGTCGACGACCAGCGCGCCCTGCGTGGCCGCGGCGAGCACGGCGTCGACCAGCACCTCGGTCTCCGGGCGCGGGATGAAGACGCCCGGCCCGACCGCGAGCTCGAGGTGGCGGAAGGGCGCCGTACCAAGAATGTGTTGCAACGGCTCGCGTAACTCGCGTCGGGCGACCATCGCGCTGAACGTCGCGAACTGCTCGGCACTGAAAAACGGCGCTGCCTGCAGCCGCGCGCGGCGCAGACCCAGGCAGTGGGCGGCGAGCTCCTCGGCATCGTGCCGGGGCGACGGGACTCCCGCACCCGCGAGGCGCACCGCGGCGTCACCGATGACGGCCCAGAGTGCGGATTGCGCCGGAGCGAACCCGGCGGTCACGAGGACTCGCCGGCCATCGCGGCGGCATCGGCATCCGCAAGGGCTTGCAAGAGGCCCGCGAGGTCGCCGTCGAGGACCTGGTCCAGGTTGTACGCCGTGTAGCCGACGCGGTGATCCGTGATGCGGTTCTGCGGGTAGTTGTACGTGCGGATGCGCTCGCTGCGGTCCATCGTGCGGACCTGCGACTTGCGGGTGGCCGAGGTGGCTGCGTCGGCCTCTTCCTGGGCACGCGCCAGGAGCCGGGCGCGCAGGATGCGCATCGCCGATTCCTTGTTCTGTAGCTGGCTTTTTTCGTTCTGGCACGACACGACGACGCCGGTCGGCAAGTGCGTGATGCGGACCGCGGAGTCGGTCGTGTTGACGCTCTGGCCGCCCGGGCCGGACGAGCGGAACACGTCGATACGCAAGTCGCTCGGATCGACCGTTACCTCGACCTCCTCTGCCTCCGGCGAGACGAGGACACCGGCGGCGGAAGTGTGAATGCGGCCTTGGGATTCCGTCGCGGGCACGCGTTGCACACGGTGGACGCCGCCCTCGTACTTCAGCTGCGACCACGCCCCGTCCGCGCCCTTGCGGCTGCGCAGCACGACGGTCACGTCCTTGAAGCCGCCGAGGTCGGACTCGTTCGTGTCGAGGATCTCGG
>JAVEEB010000091.1 GCA_030840665.1 Frankiaceae bacterium
CGGTGGAAGAGTCTCCGCGAGATGGCGGTGGATGCGGTCGCGGGTCTCGCGGTCAAGCACGCCGGTGGCCGCGTTGAGCGATGCGGCCGTTCCCTTCGGTCCCATCAGCGGCACACCGTCGATCGTCGGCGTGCCGAACATGGGCAGGTTCGCGTCCACGAAACAGAAGCCGCGCTCCACCGCGATCGGCACCGGCGAGTCGAAGGTCGCGAGTGCTGCCTGGACGGCTTCTCGCTGGCGGTTCAGGGACTCGAGCAGGTTGGAGCGGTCTCGACCGGCAATCATCAGTTGTTCACGGACGGGCGAGAACAAGCCTCCGGTACGACGAACCGCAACCGCCGCATCCTTGTAACGCTTGACGTCGATGACCCGCACGCCGGCGGACGTGACCGCGAGGACGTCGATGTCGCCGTCGCGACGCCCCTTCCCGAGCTTGCGGTTGAGGAGAAGCAGGACGCTGTTGCCGCACAGCTCCGTGAGTCTGTCGGCTGCCTTGCGTTCACCGATGGCACCTTGGGCGAAGGCGCGCGTGGACTGCGGCTCGTTCGTCACCGCGAGCAGAAAGCCACCGATCCGCGGGTGCGCTTCACGGATGTTCTTCTCCCGCTTTGCCGACCGTCGCTCGTACTCCCGCTGCAAAGACTCGCCCGCCACGCCCGGACTCGCCGGCGAAGCCTGTTGCGGGATGGGTGGCACGAGCGCCTGCGGGGTTGCCGTCGACAAGCGGCCGTCCTCTGAACCGGCGCACGACAAACACAGGACCGTCTTGGTGTCCGGGTCGTACGCGGCTTTAGTCTTCGCCAGCAGTGCCTCGCCACACGTTCGGCAGGTCCCCGCGTACCGCAACGGCATCAGCTTGAGTTCGTTCACCTAACGTCCATCGGCAATGTGGAGCGCCGGATTCAGTCATCCGCCGCCGTCGCGTAACAACCTGGCCAGCCGCACCTTGACGCTCATCGCAGGCGGTGCCAGCGTGGGCCCTGTCAGCCCCGGGCGAACGGAGGCGCCCGTGGATTTCATCCACCAAGCAGACGCCGCGGTCGCCGCGCTCGAACGAGCCCTCCTCGACGAACTGCCCGAGCAGGACCGCTCGTCGTCCGTCGTGTACTCCGACGGCGTCGTCCACCCGCCGCACACGCGACTGACCCTCGCCGGCCGCGAGTTGAGCGCGCCGGAGGAGTTCCTCGTCTGCTTCGTGGACGAGGTGCCGGGCGCCAACTGGAGCCACCCGTGCCGGTACGTGACCGTGACCGCCGCCGCAGCTCGCCAAGACACCCCGGCGCTGTGGCCGCCGGAGATGGGTCGCCTTCCCGCCCCGTGGCGCCTGCTGTACCGCCCCGACGACGTACCCGAGTGGCAGGTGATGCCCACCGCCGACTGACGGCTCGTCCCGCCACGTATCAGACCGGCCGGTTCGTCCTCTTTTCTACGACGCCCGGCCACGGCCGGACCCCATTCCGGAGGCATCGATGTCCGCACCCGACCTCAGCAACTTGCCCACCCTCGACGAGGCGACGGCCGAGACCGTTCGCAATGCCGCGCTCGCCCAACTCGGCGACCAGAGCGAGGCGACCAACCTCGGCCTGCTCCCCCGGCTCCTGAGCATCGGAGTGGAGTTCGTGTTCATCGACACGACCGTGACCGCGCCCGCCGAGTGCGTACTCGTCTTCGCGGACGACCAGCCGCTCGCGAACTGGGGGCACCCGTGTCGCTATCAGTTCTTCGACACCGAGGGAACGCTGCTGGCCGACCAGCCGGCGCTGTTCCCCCCTGACCTCGAGCCCAATGCGGTGAAGCTCGACTGGTTCCACGTGCCGGTCGTCTTCCCCGACCACGTCGAGGAGCCGGCGTCGCAAGCCGTCACCTGGCGAACGGTGCTCGGCACGTCGGGGCCGCTCGTCCTCGAGGACATCGACCACCGGTACGCCGTGCTGTTCACCTCGCTCATCTCCAATCGCCGACACGTCGAAGACCTCGAACTGCTCTACCGGACACTCACGGACGTCTACGGCTTCGCGACCGACCACATCCGCGTCGTCTGTTTCGACGGCACCGTCGGATGCACCGACTTCTCACCGATCGGCGACTGGGACGGCGACAAGACGCCGTACCAGTTGTACGTCGACGCGTCCGCCGCCGTCGCCGCGTTCGAGGACGCCGTCACTGAGCTCGCCGGCGTGATGAGCGACAAGTCATTGTTGTTCGTACACACCAACAACCACGGCGCCCCGCAAGGGCTCTGCATCGACACGTCGACGGTCGTCGACCCGTACACGTTCGGCACGATCGTCGCGTCCGCCGGCGCCATCGGGACGCTGGTTGTCACGATGGAGCAGTGCTACTCCGGTGCGTTCCAGCGCGCGACGATCGACAACAGCGCGGCGACGCAAACCGTCTTCACCTCCGCGGTGCCCGCCGACAAGGTCTCCGCCGGCGACGCGCACTTCGACCCGTGGGCGCGCAACTTCATCGAGGCGCTGCGCGGTGGAACGGCGTACGGGCTCGACCTGCCCGGCACGGCCGACCCGGACGGCAGCGAAAGCGTGTCGATGCGCGAGGCGTTCGACTACTCGGTCGTCAACAACAACAACGCGCTGGACGACCCGCAGTACGAGGACAAACCGTCGGGCTGCGGCGACCAGATTTTCCTTGGTACGAAGCACACCATCATCACGCTGCCGGACGCGGTCGACGACGGCACCCGCATGGCGGACAGCGGCACCGGTTCGACCGACGATGTGATGGCGACAAGCGGCTCCGGCGACACCGACTCGAGCGGCCAGCAGACCTAATCGTCAAACCACGTTCTTTTCCGCTCGATGTCACATTCACCGCGGCTGTCTCGTCTCGGGTGCAACACACTGAGAAGCGGATGGTGATGGTCATGCGGGTGTTCGTGGCAGGCGGAACGGGAGTTGTCGGGCGTCGGCTCGTGCCGGGGCTGGTCGAGCGAGGGCATCACGTGACGGCCACGACGACGAGTCCGGCAAAGCTCGACCTGTTGACGCAGCTCGGGGCCGACGGCGTCGTCATGGATGGCCTGGACGCGGTGGCCGTGGGCGAAGCGGTCGCGAAGGCACGGCCGGACGTGATCGTGCACCAGATGACGGCGATCGCCGAGGTCCATGCCGGAAAGCCGAACATGAAGCACTTCGACCGGTGGTTCGAGCCGACGATCCGGTTGCGTACCGAGGGCACGGATCACCTGTTGGCGGCGGCCGAGGCGACCGGCGTGCCTCACGTGGTGGCGCAGAGCTACGCCAGCTGGAACGGCCTTCGCTCCGGCGGTTGGGTGAAGACGGAGGACGACCCGCTCGACCCGCTGCAAGGGACGGCCGCGGAGGTGGGGATGCGCGCGATCCGCCACCTCGAGGAGGCAGTCCTGGCGTACGGCGGCGCGGTCCTTCGCTACGGCGGCCTGTACGGGCCCGGCGCTACCGACGACCAGGTCGCACTCGTGCGCAAGCGCCAGTTCCCCCTCGTCGGGCGCGCCACGGGCCACACCTCGTGGCTGCACTGCGACGACGCGGCGAGCGCTACCGTCCTGGCTGTGGAGCAACACGCGACGGGTGTTTTCAACATCGTCGACGACGAACCCGTCGCCGCGAACGAGTGGCTGCCGTATCTCGCCAAATGCGCGGGTGCGAAGGCCCCGATACGTGTGCCCGTCTGGCTCGCGCGCGTGCTCGCGGGTGATGTCGCCGTGACGATGATGACCGAGGGCCGCGGGTTCTCGAACGCCAAAGCCAAGCGGGAGCTCGGCTGGGAGTTGCGCTATCCGTCATGGCGGCAAGGCTTCCGGGACGGACTGACGTGAACAGCCGGGACGGGTTGATGTGAGCAGAGTCGACGAGTTCGAGGAACTGCGACCGTTGCTGTTCGCCATCGCCTACCGGATTCTCGGCAGCGTGACGGAGGCTGAGGACGCGGTCCAGGAGTCGTGGTTGCGCTGCGAGGCGACCCCGACGGTGCCGACGTCCACGAAGGCTTTCCTGTCCGCTGTCGTCACGCGGATCGCGATCGACGTGCTGCGCTCGGCGCGCCACCGTCGCGAGCAGTACATCGGGGCGTGGTTCCCGGAGCCCTTGCTGACTGATCCGTACGACGACCCCGAGCGCTCCGCCGAACTCGCCGACTCGTTGTCCATGGCCGCGTTGCTGTTGCTCGAACGCCTGTCCCCGCTGGAGCGCGCCGTGTTCGTGCTGCGCGAGGTGTTCGGCTTCGGCTTCCCGGAGGTCGCGTCGGCCGTGGGCCGCACGGAGGCCGCCTGCCGGCAGCTCGCGGCGAGGGCCCGGCGCCACGTCGATGAAGGCAGGCCACGGTTCGACGCCGACCGGCAGAAGCGCGACGAGCTCGCGTCCCGCTTCTTCGACGCCTTCCGGGAAGGTGACGTGGCTGCACTCCGCGACCTGCTGGCGGCGGATGTGCAGATGGTCGGGGACGCCGGCGGGAAGGCGCCGCAGTGGGCCCGGAGCGTCGTAGGCGCCGACAAGGTCGCCCGGGTGCTCGTGGCATTGGCCGAACCGTTTTTCCTCATCGGCGGCGGAGTCGAGCCACAGTCGGTGAACGGCCAGCCCGGGGCGGTGTTCCGCGACAGGGACGGCAAGGTGCTCAACACCTGGACCCTCGACATCCTCGATGGCGGGATACAGGTGATCCGCGTCGTGCTCAACCCGGAGAAGCTCGGGCACCTGGGCCCGGTGGCCGACGCCTACGCCGTCCTCCGCGAGGCCAACGACGCACGCCGGCGCGGCGGCGAAGGTGCCGCATCTTCCAAGCCGGCCTGATGGAACGCGTCTGACGAGCCTGCGCGCGATCAACCTCGATAATCCCAGGACGCCACCCGCGCGGCGCGCGCTCGACGGCCGGCTGCCCTCCCGCGCCGTCAACACGCGGGCCGCCGCACCTTGCGTCACGCGTCGTACGTGCATAGCGTCGAGGCCGTGACGGAGCGGCCACCGTGCCCATTCTCACAATCGAACGGCGGTCCCGGACGAGTCTGAGTGCGGTGCGCATCTCGGCCACGACGCGCGACTTTCCGCCGTCGGCTCGCCGACGAAGATCGCGTGCCGAGCTGCACGGACTACCGATTGTGGACCACAACCTGGCGGCCCTCTGGGTGGCAGCGTCTGGCGCGCGCACCGCTGATCTGAGGAGTGGCCATGACACATCGACAGTTCGTTCGATCCAGCACCACGGTCCTTGTCGCCGCAGCTCTCGCCTTTGCGTCGCTGCCGGCGACGGCAGCACAGGCGCACAGCGACGCCTCCAAGGGCGTTGTCTCGGCGAATCCGCACCAGTACGACCACGACGGCCACGACATTTGCGCCAGGCCGGCGAGACTGCTGGCCTCGGGGCTCAGCGGCGGATCGGGTAGCACGATCGGACCGGACGGTGCTCTCTACGTCACGGAAGGCGCGGCGGGTGAGGT
>JAVEEB010000149.1 GCA_030840665.1 Frankiaceae bacterium
GGTCTTCCTGCTGCCCGACGCGGTCGCGGTCCGCCTGCCGGTTCTGCGCGAGCAGGATCAACGGCGCCGCGTACGACGCCTGCAGGGACAGCGCGAGGGTCAGGAAGATGAAGGGGAACTTGTCGAACCGCAGGTCGCGCGGCATCGCGACGTTCCACGTGACCCAGACCGTGACGAACACGGTCATGTAGATCAGGAACTTGCCTGTTCCGATGAAGCGCGCTACGCGCTCCGACAGCTTTCCGAACGCGTCCGCGTCGTACGTCGGCCGCCACGAGCGGCCGAGGCGGTCCCGCGGCTGGTCCATCCGGCGGTCGGGGCGGCGCGCGCCCGGGATCTCAATCTTCGCCATTGGTCACCACCCGCGCCATGCCGCGCTCGCGCCACCCGTCGGGGAGCAGGTGGTCGAGCACGTCGTCGACGCTGACGGCGCCGAGCAGGTGGTCGTCCGAGTCGACGATGGGGACAGCGACGAGGTTGTACGTCGCGAGGTACGCCGTGACGTGCGCCAGCGTCGCGTCCGGCGACAGCGGCTCGACGTGCGTGTCGAGGATGCCGGCGATCTGCGCCGACGGTGGCTCGCGGAGCAGGCGCTGGACGTGCGCCATCCCGAGGTACTTGCCCGTAGGGGTGGTCATCGGGGGGCGACAGACGTACACGACGGACGCCAGGGCGGGCGTCACGGAAGGGTCGCGCACCCGGGCGAGGGCGTCGGCGACGGTCGCGTTCGGCGGGAGGATGACCGGCTCGGGCGTCATCATGCCGCCGGCGCTGTAGTCGTCGTACGTCAGGAGCCGGCGCAGTGGGGCCGCATCTTCCGGCTGCATGAGGTCGAGCAGCTTCTCCTGCTCCGCCTCGGAGAGCTCAGACAGGATGTCGGCCGCGTCGTCGGGGCCCATTGCCTCGAGGACGTCGGCGGCACGCTCGCCGCTGAGCGCCTGGAGAATCTCGAGCTGGTCGTCCTCGGGCAGCTCGGCGAGCACTTCCGCGAGCCGGTCGTCGTCGAGGGCGGCGGCAACCTCCACGCGGCGCTTGGTCGACAGGTCCTGGATGACGTTCGCGAGGTCCGCAGGGCGGAGCTTGTCGAACGCGGCCAGCAGGTTGTCGGCGCCTTGCGGGCCCTGGGTGAGCGACAGCCCCCGCAGCTCGTCCCACGACACCTGCGTGATCGGGCCGCGGCGTCGCAAGCGCCGGCCCGGCTCCGAGACGGCCACGCGGGTGATGAGCCAGTCGCGGGCCCGGTTCTGCTCCATGCCGAGGTCGACGACGATGACCGCCCGGCCGCTGTCCGTCTCCACGCTGCGGTCGAACAGGTCCGCGATGGCCAGGGATTCGCCGTGCCGCTTGTCGAAGCGGCGCACGCTGACCGTGCCGCTCGACAGGACGACCGCCTCAGAGTCGATCCCGGTGACGCGCCCCATCGGCACGAAGATCGTCCGGCGCTGCTGGATCTCGACGACGATCCCCAGCACGCGCGGCGACTCGGTGCCCACGCGCATAGAGACGACGACGTCGCGGAGCCGCCCGACCTGATCCCCTTGGGGGTCGAGGACGGTCAGTCCGGCGAGGCGCGACACGAACACGCGCGAGGGGATGCTGCTCACGCTGGGCAGGCTACCGGTCCTGCGCGCTTCCGCAGGCGTCGTACACGGATCTGTTTTGTCCGTGTTGCCGGCTGCATCCGGTCAGGGAGGCCCGATGGGGACGAGCGTGCTGACGGAACTCTCCGCGGCCCATCGTGCCACCGCCGTCGCCGGGTCGCGCAGGTTGAGCCGCTTGGGCAGCAGCAGGGGCGTGACGGTGGCCCACTCGACTGACTCGGGGTCGACGGCCTCGACGCGGGCCAGGAAGGTGGCGAGGAGCTCACGGGCACCCTTGGCAGGCACGGCCACGGTGACAATGTCCGACCCGGACAACCCGGGGGCGGCCTGTTCGCCGCCGCCGTGGAGGACGTGGAGCGCACCGTCGTGCCACAACGGCCACACAGGGAACCCGTGGGCCCCGGGCACCGTTATCCAGACAACAGCGGCCTTGCGCATCGCCGCGTCCAGTGCGGGGTCGTCCGGCATGAGCATCAGCATCGGCGGCGGCACCATCGGCGGGTCGGCACGCGCATCAGCCTCTCACGAGAGCACTCCAGGTCGTTCTGCGAGAATGCAGCGACTTCTGCGAAAGGGCCACAGTGGCGACACCCAAGGACAAGCGCACTCCCGGTCAATTGCGGGCGGCGGAGCTCAAGGCGGAGGCCGCCCGCGCGGATCGGCGCCGCCGCCTCATCGCGATCGTGGCCGGCACCGCCGTGGCGATCCTCGTCGTCGCGTTCTTCGTCGCGCTGTCGTTGAACAACAAGAAGTCGCCCGCAGCGGCCGTGGCGACCGCTCCCTTCGCGGCACCCGCCTCCGCCGACGTCCCCACACTGGTGGCGGCCGCGGGCCTGACGATGCTGCCGAACGAGGGCGGGACGAAGCTCCACCTCCACTCCCACCTGCAGGTCCTGAACGGCGGCAAGAACGTCGTCGTGCCCGCGGACATCGGCATCCAGGTCAACGTCGGCCTGTCGCCGCTGCACACCCACGACGCGACCGGGATCATCCACGTCGAGTCCCCGACGCAGATGGACTTCACGTTGGGTCAGTTCTTCAAGGAATGGAACGTCGCGCTGTCGCCGACCTGCCTCGGCACCAACTGTGCCGACGCCACGCACGACCTGAAGGTCTTCGTGGACGGCAAGGCGTTCACCGGTGACCCGACGAGCATCAAGCTCGCGGACCACCAGGACATCACCGTCGCGTACGGCGACAAGACCGCGACCGTCACCCCGGCGCACTTCGACTTCGCGGCGGCAGGCCTCTAACAGGGCTGGCCTCTAACAGGGCAGGTCTAAACGGGCCGGCCGGCTCGTGAGAGCAGGCCCCATTCCTGCAGCGCCTCGAGTAGGCCATCGACGATGTCGTACGACGAAAGCTCGTCGTCGCCGACCCAGGCGACCGAGTCGACGTCGTCGCCCGCGACGGTCGGCAACGACGGGCTCGCCAGCTGGCAGACGTAGTCCGTGATCACATAGGTGGCCCCGTCCCGGCCCGGCCGCTCCACCGTGCCGACCGCCGCTCCGACGGTGACACGCAGGCCCGTTTCTTCCCGGACCTCACGGGCGACGGCGACTTCATCGGTCTCGCCGTCGTCCACGCGGCCACCGGGAATGGACCACTGTCCTCGGCCCGGGTCGGTCGCGCGGCGGACGAGGAGGAGCCGCCCGTCCTCGTTGCGGACCACCGCGCCGACGCAGGGAATTCGGGGGGACTCTGGGGTCTTTTCGGTGTTCGTCATCCCGCCAGCATGCCTCGCCGAGACGGATGGCGCCGCCCCCGCGGGGCCTCGCGGGCGGCAGGCGCCGGGGTTGACGGAGGGCCGTTGCGGGCGGAGCGTGGGCCACATGAGGCCACCAAGCTGCCCACGTTGCAGCGGACCGGTCCGCGAGCCGGGCTTGTGGTCCAGCTCCTGGCAGTGCGACCGGCACGGGGACGTGCTGCCGTACCACCAGGGCCCGAAACCGAGCCGCGAGGCGCTCGACGCCGCCATGGTCCGCTCTCATGCGCCGTGGTGGTCGCCGTACCCGTCCATGATCGGCTGGACGGTGAGCGGCTTCGGGCATTGCGGCGACGATTCCCGCGGCACCCGCGCGAGCGCAATCTGTTTCTCTGGCCCCAACCCCTTCGGCGGCCCGGTCGACCTGCTCTTCGTCGCCGAGGAGCCGGGCGTCGGGATCGGTGCCCGGTTCGCGGGCCTTGACGGCATGGACCCCGGCGAAGGGGTTTTCGAGGCGCCGCCGGACATCCACATCGAGGCTGACGGGCATGCGTGCCCGCTGTGGCGCGTGCCGTCGGCCGAGGACCGGCTCGCGTACGTGGGGGAGGCCCTCGGCATGTGGCTGTGGGCCGTGGTCTGGCCGCCCACGGCCGGTGTCCTGCTGCTGGACGATCTGAGGCTGGCGGACGTGCGGGACAGCCGGCCGGCCCGCGAGGCCCTCGTCTGCGGTGCGCCGTCCCCGCACATGACGATCAGCGTCTGACCCCGAGGGCGCCGGGTGCCGCCGCGGCCAACTAGCGTGGCGACCGTGCGCATCGACCTTCACACCCACTCGAACGTCTCGGACGGCACCGACTCCCCGGCCGAGGTCATGCGCCAGGCCGCTGCCGCTGGGGTGGACGTCGTGGCGCTGACCGACCACGACACCACGGATGGCTGGTCGGCGGCGGTGGGCGCCCTGGCGCCAGGGCTCACGCTGATCAGCGGCGCGGAGATCTCCTGTTCGATCGCCTCGACCGGCGGCCGGGACGTGGACCTGCACCTGCTGGCGTACCTGTTCGACCCCTCGGAGCCGCTGTTCGCCGCGGAGCGCTACGCGCTCACGACCGACCGGGAACGCCGGGCTCGGACGATGGTCGAGAAGCTGGTTGCGCTCGGGGCGCCGGTCACGTACGCGCAGGTCGCGGCGATCGCCGGCGACGCGAGCTCGGTCGGCCGCCCGCACATCGCCCGCGCACTCGTGGACGCGAGCGTGGTACCCGATGTGGCGAGCGCGTTCACGGCTGAGTGGATCGGTTCGAACGGGCGTGCGTACGCCGAGAAATACACGCTGGACGCGGCCGCGGCCGTACGGCTGGTGCTGGCGGCGGGAGGCGTTCCTGTCTTCGCCCACCCCGCTGCCGCCAAGCGCGGGCCGGTCGTCACGGAGGCGGACATCGCGGGGCTCGCCGATGCCGGACTGGCTGGCCTCGAGGTCGACCACCCGGACCACTCGCCACAGGATCGGGCCCGGCTTCGTGCGCTCGCCGGCGGGTTGGGCCTGTTCGTCACGGGGTCGAGCGATGACCACGGCGACATCACAGGCCACCGGATCGGGTGCGAAACGACCAGCGAGTCCGTGTACGAAGAACTCTTGGCCCGCGCGACGGGCATCGGGCCGATCTCCGGCTGACCACGCCACTGCCGGTAGTGCCCGGGCTGGTGTTTCCGGGGGGAAATCCGCAAATCTTTGGCACTCTGTGCGCCCGCGCGGCCTCGTTACGTCGAAATGTCCGAAAAGTCGTAGTGCAATTGGTCTTGACCAATTGTCCTGCTGGGCGCAAGGTCTCACCACTGGTGTAGACCACTTTGCCCTTTCGGAGGAGATTGTCCGTGAATTCCGACACTTCGACATCCCGTTCTGTGAGGCGACGATCGGTCGTCATCGCCGGCGCTGCGGCGTTCGCGATGACCGCGGGTCTGGCCACGACCGCCCTTACCTCCGCGCATGCGGTCGAGATGCTGACCAACCCGGGCTTCGAGTCGGGGTCACTCGCGCCGTGGACGTGTTCCGCCGGCCTCGGGTCCGTCGTGGGCACTCCCGTGCACGGCGGGTCAAAGGCGCTGAGCGGAGCCGCAAGTGCGAGCGATTTCGCACAGTGCAGCCAGACCGTGACGGTGAAGCCGAGTTCGGCGTACACCTACTCCGCCTTCGTGCGCGGCAACTACGTGTACGTCGGCGCCACCGGCGCGGGAATGGCCGACGTCTCGACGTGGACCCCCGGGGCCGCGGCCTACAGCCCGTTGTCGATCTCGTTCACCACGGGCGCGAGTCAGACGAGCGTGACCGTGTGGGTGCACGGCTGGTACGGCCAGGGCACCTACTTCGCGGACGACTTCTCCCTCGGCGGCCCAGGCACCACGCCGACGCCGACTCCGACGCCATCCGTAACACCATCGGTGAGCACGACACCGACACCCACGCCGACACCGACACCGACGGTGAGCAGCGCCGGGTGCACGTCGCCCGCCTACAACAACGCGACCGCCTACACGGGTGGTCAGAGCGTGTCGTACAACGGGCACAAGTGGACCGCCAAGTGGTGGACCCAGGGCGAGGCGCCGAGCACGGCCGGCACGGGGGTCTGGCAGGACAACGGCGCGTGCACGACCACCACGGTGACGCCGACGCCGACTCCCACGGTGACACCGACACCCACCCCGACCCCGACGGTGACGACGGGACCCGGTGGCAAGAAAGTCGTTGGGTACTTCGCGGAATGGGGCGTGTACGCGCGTAAGTACTTCGTCAAGAACATCGTCACGAGCGGAGCCGCGGCCAAGCTGACGAACATCGTGTACGCGTTCGGCAACACGACCAACGGGCTGTGCTCGATCGGTGACTCGTACGCGGACTACGACCAGGCGTACTCGGCCGCGGACAGTGTCAGCGGCGTTGCCGACACGTGGGACGCGGGCGCACTGCGCGGCAGCTTCAACCAGCTCCGCGAGCTGAAGGCGAAGTACCCGAACATCAAGGTGGTCTGGTCGTTCGGTGGCTGGACCTGGTCCGGCGGCTTCACGCAGGCCGCCGCGAACCCCGCGGCCTTCGCCGACAGCTGCTACAAGCTCGTGAAGGACCCGCGCTGGGCGGACGTGTTCGACGGCATCGACATCGACTGGGAATACCCGAACGCCTGCGGCGTGCAGTGCGACACCTCCGGCCCGGCTGCCTTCAAGAACGTGATCTCCGCACTGCGCACGCGCTTCGGGTCGAGCTTGCTGGTCACGGCCGCCATCACCGCTGACGGCAGCACCGGCGGCAACATGGACAAGGCGGACTATGCAGGCGGGGCTCAATATCTCGACTGGATCATGCCGATGACGTACGACTATTTCGGGGCGTTCAACGCGCAGGGTCCGAC
>JAVEEB010000193.1 GCA_030840665.1 Frankiaceae bacterium
GCCGCCCGGATAGGTGTCTGTCGCAGCGGACGCCAGACCGGGGGTCGCCAGGGTGACCCCGAGCACGATTCCGCAAGCCATGGCGAATCGGCGAAGGGCACCGAACGTACGATGAGTCGCGGGCATGCGCAGTACCTCTAAACCTTGCTGGGATGACATCGACATCGGTGAAATCGGCCGCGTGCCGGTTTTCTTGAGGCGATCTATCCGGGCCGAACGGGTGAATCAGCAGCGGTCGGCGCTCACTCGGCTGATGAGAGACGTCGGCGTCACCCGAATGGTCGAAGAGACTTTCGCCCCGACGACGTCGACGGTGATCGTGCGCGTTCCTCCAGGTGGCAGGTCCACCGTCACTACGCCGACCTGGCTGCCGTTATCGACACCCGTGCCGACCGGGGTCGCCGTGCCGTCCATGGTCGCGGACCCGATTCCCTTCGAGGGCGGCGCGACGATGAGGATGTTCGTACGGAAAGTTCCCAGCGCGGCCCCGGGGACGCCGCCGCCCAGCACATACGCAGGGAGTCCTCGCACCGGCGCTGTGGATGACACGGTCACGGTGAGCCGCGCGCCGGTCGGGATACAGGACGCCGTCACGGAGGCGTGAAGGTAGTAGTCGAGCTTCGCGCCAGTTCCGTCGTTGAAATACACGCCCAGCTGCGGGCCGTCGTTGCCCGCGATCCCGCCGGCGAGTGACGTCGCGGCGAGCTGCGCCTGCTCCGCAGGGCGCGCGCTCCACAGCAGGGTTCGACCCTCCGACGTGGCCTGGCGGATGCTCGAGATCAGTGCCGATCCGCGCGCCGAGCCACCAGCACTGATGGTCGTGAAGACGCCGCGGGCGGCGGCCGCGAAGACCGCGTCCTGGTCCTTGGGGTTGGGGACTTCGCGGTAGAGGTCGCTGAGCAGCAACTGCACCGCGTTCCCGGCCGTCAACGTACGGCCGCCGGGCAGAGCCAGGCCGGGAGAGCCTTTCAGCACGTACGACAGGGCCACGGGGTCGGTCGCGAGCACGCCGTCTACCGATTCGCCGTACGCCTGCCGGAACATCTCGCGCCCAAGCCGGGCGGCCGTCGGAAAGTCCGGGGTCAGGTTGACATCCTGGAAGAATTCGCCAATTCGCTTGCCGTACAGGGCTTCTAGCTGCGGGTCTACGGTCACGTGGCCGAGGCGCGTGTTGATGTCGCCCGCGGACCCCTGCCGGGTGATCGTGAGTCGACCGTTGTCCGCGTGCACCGCCGCCCAGGCACCCCAGATGCCGCCCGTGGACCGGACTTCCGCAAGGTTCTGGAACACGAGCAGGTATGTGCGAGGCCCGTCCGCGCCGAGCATCGCTGGCAGCAACGTGACCGCCCGCACGGCGGCATCGGTGGCCGGTTCGGCATCGACCAGCTTGGCGTTCAACGTGCGGACGGCATCGCGGACGACCGCCGTCAACCCCGGCCTGTCGAGGGCGGCCACCTGGGTCACCGCGGACCGCAGCGCGTCGGCTGCGGCGAGCACTGCCGGGGCAGCCCGGCGGATCGGCTCGAGCGCCACCTGGCCCGCGATCGGGGTGAGCTTGTCGGGATCCAGCGCCGCGGCGGCGTCGACGAGGCCCGGCAGGCCGTGGCGGGCCAGATCGTCAGCCGCTGCAGCCAGCCCGCGCACCGCGGACACGTCATCGCCGACGAACGGCAGGACACCCGCGGCCGACCAGATGACGTCAGACGTGTTGGCGCGTGCTGACCCCGTTCGGTGCTCCAGCTCCAGCAGTGTCGCCCGGCCGCCAACGACGTCCCGGTCGTGGAGCTGCCGTTCGAGCGTCGCCACGAGCGTGCCCGCGGTCTGCAGATCGTTCCGCGCATGCTGGCCCCGCCACGCAACCCACCCGGAAGCAAGCGCTAGCACTGCGAGGATGCCGGCGGCGCCAAGGAGGACGCGACGCCGGAGGAGCGGTCGACCCCGTGCATGCCGGCCGCGCGATCGCGTGACTCGCCGCCCGCTGGGCCCGACTGGCTTCCGCCGGCCCTCGTCCGCTGGTGAGTGCAGCAGCTTCGCCTCCGTCATCGGGGTCCGAGCACGCGCAAGAGCAACTGCACGGCTGGCAGGATCTCGGCCGTCGTCGTGCGGTATCGGTCCAGGTTGCCGCCGTACGGATCGGTCACGTCATCCTCGCCGAGCCCGACGGGCGGCAACAGCCCTCGCCGCCGGATGGCGAGCTGAGTCACGGCGTGCACTCGTTGAGCAGCGGTCACCCCAGGGACCGACTCGGCGGGCACGTCCGCCAGGAGACGCGCGATCTCGCGCAGGGTGAAGGTGACGCGTGCCGCTGCGGGGTGATGCTCGACAACCGGTCCGCGGTGCGCGCGCGTCAGAGCGAGGACGAGGGTGGCCGACCGAGTCATTTCCAGGTCGAGCTGCCGCGCGGCAAACCCTGCAGCCGTGCCGCCGCAGGAATCCAACTGGGCAACGGTTTCCGCGGTCATTGGTTGCCCGACGAGCGCTCGCGTGCCAGCGCTGTGAACCAGAACGTCAGCCCCGGACGGCGCCCACAACGCATCGAGTCCATTGCGCAGCAATCTTTCTGCCAGCGGTGACCGGCAGACGTTTCCTGTGCACACGAACAAGATTTCTGCTGTAGCCATGGACGCCCTCTAGCGGGTGACGGCGAAGGCGTCGAGGTGCAGCTGCGGGTGCCGGGGGCTGGCCACGTTCACCAGTTTGAGGACGTGCGCGTGGACGGCGGTCGCCGCGTACGTATACAGAACGCGGCGGTGGCCAGTGGCTCCCTGTGAGGCGTACGTGCCCCGATAGTGGCCGTCCAGGTAGACGCGGAACGACCCGCATTGCGGGCACTTGTCGCCGAGCACCTGCAGCCGCGAGCCGGTGAACGTCAACGAGACCGACGCCCCCGCGATGCGCGTCGTCGTGACGCCACCGAGCCAGTACGGCGTGCCGTGCACCCGCGACCACCGCCTGTCGAAGGTCGCCGCGGTCTCGTCCCGCGGGACGAGCACGCGGGTGCTCGCCGCGGGCGTCGCGTGGCCATAGGGGTCGAGGACGACCACCCGCAGTGTGTACACGGCGCCCGGGGTCGTGCGTGTCCCGAAGACCGCGGATTTCGTTGTGGTGCTGGGAATCCAGGTGTGCCACACGGTGGGCTTGAGCCCGACGCCGTACGACAGGCGGAACCGTGTCCCGGCCGGCGCCCCAGCGCCCCAAGTGACGGGAATGCGCGGGCTGACGTACGACGTCCAGGCCGCGGCGGGCGCCGAGATCGTGGTCGGCGTCAGCGCTTGCATCGTGACACTCGCGGCGGGCGAGACCTGCATCGCCGAGTCGACGGCGAAGACCGAGTAGCTGTAGACCTCACCCGGCGGCACGGTGTCGGTCACGCCGGTCCGGCCCACGTTCGCCACGGGAACGCCGTCCGCTGCGGTTGCCGGTGGTGTCGTACCAACAGCACGTCGTACGACAAAGCTGGTGACGTCACCGTCGATCGGCGGCACCCAGCTCAGTGACGGCTGGCTGCCGTTGAGGAGCACGGTAACGGCGGTCGGCGCGGTCGGGGCGGGGTTGACGGCGCGCGGAGTCGCGAGCGCTGACTCGTCGTCCGGGGTGACCGTCACCTGCGTCGGAGTCACGGCGCCGAGGGAGAACCGGAAGATGTCGGCGGTCTGCAAGCCGGCGGGCACCATGGTGAACAGGACTGTCGTCGCGTCCTGCCACACCGGATAGGTGGCCGTCATGTCGATAACCGTGCCGTCGACAGTGCCGTCGAGCTTCGCGATCGTCAGGTCGATGCCGGGGTGCGTGAAAACCACGTGCTGCCCGTCGGGGGAGATGCGGGCGAAGTCGGTGCCGGACGTGCCAGGAACGGCCGTGACGGTGAGAGTCGAGCCGCTGAGCCGCCCGAGAACGGCAGCGCCGTCGCCGTCCCAGCGGCTCGCCGAGATGCGCGTGGGGTCCGTCGGGTCGAAGGACGCGTCGAACAGGTTGACCGATCCGGCCAGCACGGTCGACGCGCCGCCGCTCGCGGGCACCGTCTCCAGGTGTGTGGCCGCCACGTCGCTGGCGTCGAATTCCGAGACCATGAACAAGACCGTGCGCCCGTCGGGGGAGAAGGACGGGTGGTACGGGACGTGGAAGCTGTTGCCGACGAGGTGCGCCGCGTAGAGCAGGCGGGGCGCTGTGAGCTCCCGGTTGTCCAGGTAGAGGCCGATGGCGTTGCCCAAGTACTTGGTGTAGGCGATCGCCTCACCGACGGGCGCTGCCTCGACCTCGTCGTAATGGCTGCCCGCGGATTCCGCGAGGATGACCCGGCCGCTGCCGTCCGCGAAAGCCTTCGCGAGCCCGTCCGCGTGGTCGCCGTTCGTGTCGACGGTGTAGATGATCGTCGCGTCGGTGGCGGCCGCGAAGCCGACGGACGCCGGGACCGACAGCGGCGTCACTGCGGCGACGATCCCTATGACGGCGCTGAGCGCCAACAGGCGGCGAACACTCATCGTTCCGGCCTCCGGGTCCTGATGCGGATGACCCCAGCATCGGCCAGTGGATCTTCAGGCTGAACCGCGTCGGTGACTCAGCCTGCGGCCGGGTTGAGCGGCGCGAGTAGGTCGTGGAGCGCGTCGAAGAGCCCGATCGGGGCGGCGATGGTCAGTTCGCTGCTGGCGGGCGCCCCGTTCAGACCCTCGATCCGTCCGCCCGCCTCGCGCGCGATCAGTTCGCCGGCGGCCATGTCCCACGGGTTGAGGCCGCGCTCGAAGTAGGCGTCGACCCGGCCCGCGGCGATGGCGCACAGGTCGAGAGCCGCGGATCCGAAACGGCGGATGTCGCGGACGAGCGGCAGGACCTGGGCGATGAGCGCGCCCTGGTGGCCGCGGCGCGCGCTGTCGTAGCCGAAGCCCGTCGCCAGCAACGTCTGCGCGAGGGTCGTCTCGGTGGAGCAGGCGATCGGCTTGCCATTGCACCGGGCGCCGCCGCCGAGAGTGGCCGTGAACGTCTCGCGCAGGACCGGGTTGTAGACGACGCCGGCGACCACCCGGCCGTCGAGCTCCGCCGCGATCGAGACGGCCCAGACGGGGATCCGGTAGAGGTAGTTCACGGTGCCGTCGATCGGGTCGACGACCCAGCGCACCCCGGACGTGCCGACGACGGCCGCCCCCTCCTCGCCGAGGATGGCGTCGTCGGGCCGCGCTTCGAGAATGGCCCGTGTGATCAGCGTTTCCGTCGCCGTGTCCATGACCGTCACGACGTCGACGGAGCTCGTTTTCGTCTGGACGTCGAGGGCCGTTTCGCGACCGTCGCGGGCGAAATCGCCAGCCGCGTGCGCAACGTCGACGGCGAGGGCGAGTAGCTCGTCGTACAAGGGCTCAGAACTCACCCAGCACCGCGGTGACCTCGGGGTCCGTGTCGGCCAGGAACTGGCGGATGCGGTCGGCCTCGGTGGTCTCGTTGATCGCGGCGGAGGCACGGCCGAGGGCGTGCAGGCAGCGCAGGAAGCCGCGGTTCGGGGCGTGCGACCACGGGATCGGGCCGTGGCCCTTCCAACCGTTCCCGCGCAGGGCGTCGAGGCCGCGGTGGTAGCCGGTGCGCGCGTACGCGTAGGCCTCGATCGTGTTGCCCTGCTCCAGGGCGCGCTCCGCGAGGGCCGCCCAGGCTGCCGAGTACGTCGGGTAGTGCGCGGCGGCCACGGCCGGGTCGGCAGCGACGGACAGTGCCGTCTCCGCGTCGCGCAGCGAAGGCAGGAGGGTGGGCGGCGGTCCGCCGAGCAGGTTGCTGTTGATGTCCATGCCGTCATTCTCCCCGTCCGGCCACAGGTCCCTCAGGCCGGACCCGCGAGCCCTTGCTGATGCCTGCGGTAGCGGACCCAGCCGAGCCAGCGGATGCCGGCCATGACCAGGGTCATCACCACGGCTCCGAGGACAGGAAGGAGGACCAGCAACGGACCGTGCGGCGCCGACGCCGGTGGGTTGGGCCCGCGCCCCCACACCGCAGCCCCGACGGTCAGCAGGAAAAGGCCTAGGAAGAAGACAAAGGTCGCCGCGTAGGTCAGGGCCAGCCCTCGTCGCGTGAAAGCGCGCGGCTGCTCCGGTTGCGTCCACTCAGCACGGACCTCCTTTACGACCCGAGGCAGCAAAGCGACGACCAACAGAGCCTCAAAACCGTACGCGATCGAGCGCATCGTCCCGTGCACCAGCGGCGCTAGGCCTTGGAGGACGAACACACCGAAGGACGCTGCCGCTCGGCTCCGCACTCTCAGTTCCTTGCCCTTCGGTCCCCTCCACATGGCGGCATCGTAGGCCGTGGGCTGCGCGCCCGCCCGGTTTGCGGCTAGACTTCCGTCGCAAGAGGCCCGCGATGCACTTGCTCGTGGGCCTTCGTCATGAGCTTTGGGAGACACCCTCATGCCAGCACTCGTGCTCGTCGGCGCTCAATGGGGCGACGAGGGCAAGGGCAAGGCCACCGACCTTCTCGGCCCGCAACCCGACTACGTGGTGCGCTACAACGGCGGCAACAACGCCGGCCACACGATCGTCGTCGGCACCGAGAAGTACGCGCTGCACCTGCTCCCGACCGGCATCCTCACGCCGACGGTCATCCCCGTCATCGGCAACGGCGTCGTCATCGACCTGGGTGTGCTCTTCACCGAGATCGACCTGCTGGAGTCCCGCGGGGTGGACACGTCGCGGCTGCTCGTCAGCTCGAGCGCGCACATCATCACGCCGTACCACACGGTTATCGACAAGCTCAGCGAACGCTTCCTGGGTTCGTCGCGGATCGGCACGACCGGCCGCGGGATCGGCCCCGCGTACGCCGACAAGATGTCGCGCGTCGGCGTCCGCGTGCAGGACCTCTTCGACGAGAAAATCCTGCGCCAGAAGGTCGAAGGCGCGCTGGTGCAGAAGAACCAGTTGCTGGTCAAGGTGTTCAACCGCCGGGCCATCACGGCGGACGAAGTGCTTGAAGAGCTTCTCTCGTACGCCGACAGGCTCCGCCCGTACGTCCGCGATACCTCGCTGGTTTTGAAGCAGGCCTTGGATGCTGACAAGACCGTGCTGCTCGAGGGCGGCCAGGCGACGCTGCTCGACGTCGACCACGGCACGTATCCGTTCGTCACGTCGTCCAACCCGACCGCGGGCGGCGCGTGCACCGGGTCGGGCATCCCGCCGATGCGCATCACCTCGGTGATCGCCGTCGTCAAGGCGTACACCACGCGGGTCGGCGCAGGCCCGATGCCGACCGAGCTGCTCGACGCGGACGGCGAGAAGCTGCGGCAGGACGGTGGGGAGTTCGGCACGACGACCGGCCGGCCGCGTCGCTGCGGCTGGTACGACGCGGTGATCGCGCGGTACGCCGCCCGCGTGAACGGTGTGACGGATTTCGTCCTCACCA
>JAVEEB010000153.1 GCA_030840665.1 Frankiaceae bacterium
AGGACATGGGGTCATCCGCGCTGCGCGGGCTCATTGGACCGGCGTTCGCTGCCGTCGCGTGGATTGCCGGCGGACTGTTCGCCACGGCGACGACGATCGGCGCGCCGTTCGTGGCGCGCATTTTGCCGCCGTGGGTGCATGCCCCGGGGTTCGTCAAGTCCCTGGGTCAGCGGACGCAGCAACCGGACGTGACGTTCCTCTGGGAGTCGCTCAACGCCCTGATTCTCCTTGTGGTGCTGGTGATTGCGGGCACCATCGTTGTCCGGCGGCTCGGCAAGATGCATGCCGGCACGATCGACGCGAGCGTGACCGCCGACTATGCGGGCGACCTGCCGGCAACGTGGTTGCGGGTGATCGCCCGCGCGAGATCGCGGGCAGGCCTCACCGACATCGCGCCCGGCTTGATCGGCGTGCTCACCATCGGGGGACTGTTGTCGATGAGTGCCGGCGTCGTACTGAGCGCGCTGGGCAAGCGTCCGTGGCATTCACTGTCGGTCGTCAGCGCCGTGCTGGTGGGGATCGCCACGGTGCTGCTGGTCATCGGCGGCTACTTCGCGTTCAAGCGCGGCGGCATCCGTCGCGTCGTCGGCATCGTGTGGGACCTGGCCACGTTCTGGCCGCGCGCGGTGCATCCATTTTCGCCGCCCTGCTACGCGGAACGCGCGGTGCCGCAGCTCCTCGAACGCGTCCACGCGAGCGCCAGCGACGGCGGAACGGTCGTGTTGTCAGCGCACAGCCAGGGCACGGTTATCGCGGCGGCGGTGGCCTTCCGGTTGTCGCCGGAAGACCGGTCGCGAGTCGCCGTCCTCACGTACGGGTCGCCCTTGCGACGTTTGTACGCGCGCATCTTCCCGTCGTACTTCGGCCCGACGGCGCTCGCCGACCTCGCCGATTCCTTGCGGACGCCGACGGATGTGCGCTGGCGCAATCTGTGGCGCCCGACCGACCCCATCGGCGGGCCGATCGCGGGCCCCACGGCGGACGACGGAACGCCCCTTCAGCCGCCGGCGCCGGCCCTGGCCGGGATCGACGTGCGGCTGGCCCGCGACCCCGCGTTGCTCAAGGTGCCCGGTGACATCGATGAACCGTCGCCGGACCGGCACTCCGACTACGGGCGCGACGACGGGTTCGCGTCGGCTGTCGCCCACCTCGGGACGCTGCTGGCTCCCTCGATCTCTCTCGACGACAGCGTCCACCTCTCCGGGCATTCCCTGGTCGCAACGAAGGTCGACCGCCACGATGCGCCCGTCGGCGATGCCGACCTCGGACACCACCCGCGGACGCCCGCCGACTAGCCCTGCCGCTCCTGCAACGTCGGCGATCACGATGGCTCGCACCAATCCAGATTGAAACTGTCGGTGGCCTGTGGTCGGCTGACCCCAGCGATGAAACGAGGGGTTGGGGCATGACGGATCTTGCAAGGGCCCGCGCGGCCGAGGCGGCGCAGGCGCCGGCGATCGACGCGGTGGGGCTCGTGAAGCAGTACGGCGGGCGCGGCGGTGTCGTGGATGCAGTGCGCGGGGTCGACCTTCGCGTCGAGGCCGGAGAGGTCTTCGGATTCCTCGGGCCCAATGGCGCGGGCAAGTCCACGACGGTGCGGATGCTGACGACGCTCTTGTCGATCACCTCCGGCTCCGCGAGCGTCGCCGGCGTCGATGTCTCGGCCAACCCGGATGCCGCCCGGCGCAAGATGGGGGTCGCCTTGCAGGAGGCCGGTCTGGACCCCCGGCAGACTGGGCGTGAGCTCCTGATCCTGCAGGGCAGGCTGTTCAACTTCTCCATGTCCCAAGCGAAAGACCGTGCCCAGGAGTTGCTCGAGCTGGTGGAGCTGACCGACGCGGCCGATCGGCGCATCAAGGGCTATTCCGGCGGCATGAAGCGGCGGCTCGACCTTGCGTCCGCTCTCGTGCACGAGCCGGAGGTGCTGTTCCTCGACGAGCCGACCACGGGGCTCGACCCGGCCAGCCGGCTCACAGTGTGGGACGAGGTCCGGCGCATCAACGAGCGGGGCACGACGGTCTTCCTGACCACGCAATACCTCGAGGAGGCCGACCAACTGTGTGGCCGGCTCGCCATCATCGACGGCGGTCTGATCGTCCGCGAGGGCACGCCCATCGAGCTCAAGCGCGAGCTGCGGGAGCGTCTGGGCCTAGCGAGCGACCCAACGCTGGATGACGTATTTCTCGATGCGACGGGCCGCACGCGCATCGCCGGTGACGTACGAGAGGTGTCCGCATGACGAACGCGATGGTTCTGGGTGGGCGCGCGCTCCGCGAGATGCGCCGCACGCCGGAGGCGCTGTTCCCGACGTTGTTCATCCCGATGTTCTTCCTTGTCGTCAACGTCGGACAGGCAGGCAAGATCTTCCCGTCCGCGTCGACGCCGTTCCTGCACGGCCAGGGGTACGCCGCTTTCCAGCTGCCGAGCTCGCTGTTGCTCGCGGCATCGTTCGGCAGCGCCGCCCTCTTTCTGGTCGAAGACATCGAAGGTGGCTACTTCGACAAGCTCCGTGCCACTCCGGTATCGCGCACGGCGATTGTCATGGGTCGCCTCCTCGCGGAATCGGCGAAGGGCCTCGCGATCGCGGCAGTGCTCGTCCTGCTCTCGTTGCCCTTTGGCATCAAAATCGCCAGCGGCTTCATCGGTTTCCTGCTGCTGATCGCCCTCACCGCGGCCTGGGCCGTCGTCTACTCGGGGTTCATGCAGCTGATCGCACTCAAGACCCGCAGCGCGGCGGCGACCAACTCTGGTGGGCTGATCTTCTTCCCGCTGTTGTTCCTGACGCCGAACTTCGTCCCGCGCAACATGCTGACGCATCCGATGGAGATCGCCGCGACGTACAACCCCGTGACCTACGTCATGGAGGGCATGCGCTCGCTCATCCTCGAGGACTTCAACTGGGCGCGCATCGGGGCGGGGTTCGGCATTGTCGCGCTCGCCGGCGTCGTCATGCTGTTCCTCAACGTGCGCATGATCCGCAACTACGACTGACGACATCCACGATTGACGACCCCACGCGGCAGAAACCGTTGCCGCTGCGGCAGCGCTAATG
>JAVEEB010000183.1 GCA_030840665.1 Frankiaceae bacterium
CGCATCACCGGGTCGGACGAGAACGCCAGCGTGAGCGAGGCGACGGCGCGCTGCCGATCGGACGCCGCGATCACCTCGACCGTCTCCACCTTCATCGCCGATCCCAGCCTTTCGGTCAGCCGCGGACGCGGATGGTCCACGCGGGGCGCGAGCCTACGCCCAGACACCGGCCAAGACAAGCCGGCCCGGGCTGCCGTGTGTCCAAGCTCGGCGTTCCCCGTCACGCGATGCTGCTTTGCATGGAGGCGGCGGGTCCTCTGCGGGCAGATTTGACGCGTCACGCGTGCGAGGTGGTGTCCGTCCGGCGGTCGGTCACGGTAGCCCTGCGCAGTTGGCTGAGGACTTCGCACGGGCGGTCGAATGCGACTGCGTGCCCTGCGCCTTGAAGAGTGACGCAGCCGAGGTCTGGGCAGGTTATGAGCGAGCCAGGCCGAGGACTTTCGGAGAAAGGGGGGCTCAGCTCAGCCGAGATGAGCGTCACGGGTGCTCGAAGATGGGGGGATGATCTCGGCTGGCCGGGCCTGACGCCCCGAGTTGCGCGAGGCGGCGGGCGGCCCCCGTCCTAGCCGGTACTCACGGCGCGGACGTCGGTGTTGCCGAAGGTCGGCGGGCAGTCGGCGAGTGGCCACGGGGCCGGTATGACTGGCGCCCCAGCGGCGAGTGAGGTTCCGCGCCAGTCTTGGATCGCGGGGCACACGGCGGCGTTGCGCGCGTCGATCCACACGCCGACACCGTAGTTGCGGCTGGCGGCGGCGTAGATGTAGTCGCCGACGCGTTCTTCACGCAGCCGGTGTCCTGGAAAGGTGGCGCGCAGATCTCCGGACGGTCCGTTGTACACCGTCGTCCACGAACCGAGGCCGGATAGACCGACGGGTGCGCTGCGGAACACGCCGTGGTAGTGCCTCGGCGAGGTCACGTCAGACCCGCGCCATGGCGATGTAACGGCCTCGTATACGACATAGGCGCGGTCGCCCGATGGTGAGATCGCCGCGGCTGTGAAGAGAGGACGGTCGCCGGACGCGGACACGCGTGTGGGGGTATTCCATGTGTTTCCGCGGTCGGTTGAGGACGTCACCATTGCGCCCTGGCGGCTTGAATTCACGCCGGTATCGGACCAGGCAAGGACGATCCGATTGGTCGCGTCGGTACCGGTGGGCGCACCGTTGGCGACGTCGATACTCGGATCCCCGGAGTCGTCAGTGCGAGCGCCGGTGTAACCGTCAATCACGAACCGACCAGAGAGTGGGTCGACGTATGGCGAGTAGGTCGTCCGCTGAACGACGCTGGGGCTGGTCCATTTCTTGCCGCCGTCGTAGGACTTCTGCATCACGATTTCGCCCTGCGGCGCGGGTGAGAGCGTCGGATTCTCCACTCGGCTATCGAAGAGATAGGCGACGCCATTGCTGTCGGTGCGGATCGTGCAGCCAACCCGCCCCCACAGGTTCTGACCGTTGCCGTTCGCGTCAGCCGACGTGACCTGCCGCGTTGTCCACGTATCCCCACCGTCGGCGGAAACAGACACCATCGGTGCCTCGGGGAACCCGTGCCCGCCACCGTTGCTGCGGAAGTCGTCGTTGCACTCGTAGACCCGACCGAAGAACGGGCTCGACGCGGCATTGTCGGCCCAGATCTGGTCTTTGTCGTCAAAGGTCGTGGTCGCCTGCCGCTGATCGACCACCACCGGCGGCATCCAACTCGACTGCCGCGCCACGCGCGCGGGCGTCGGGTTATCCAGGCGCGAGACCGCGACCGCTTGGTAGCCGCGAAACGCGCCGGCGCCGGAGCCGGAGAAATCGCTGAGATCGGCGGCGTTGTTCGAGTAGTAGACGCGCGCGCCGTTGGCCCACGAGAACCGACCGTTCACAGGCCGCGGCCCGATCGCGACTGCAGGGTCGCCCGCATCGACCAGTCCGTTCTCGTAGTACCAGGGCACTCGCCCGATCGGACCGACGTGGGGATCGCAAGGGCTCTCGCTGCCGCAGTCGCGCGCGGTGAGCCCGGTGTAGGCGGGCTGCGTCCAATGCTGACCGCGGTCGAACGAGAAGTAGACGCCGGATACACCCACGCCGTTGTCGATCTCGCACGTCGCTTCCTCGATCGCCAACGTCCGCGGGCAGGGCTGCTGATCGCCATGATCGATCGCGCCCGCCACCACGAAGTTCGGATTGTGCGCGTCGATCGCCACGGCCGGTTCGTTCTGATGGTTCTGCGGCGTAAGCCCATCCGGAGTGCCGACGCTGACCCTGGCGTCCGTTACAGCGGCTACTGGGGGCGCGGAGACGGCCACGGCCAGCGCGGCCAGCAGGAGTGATATGGGAGTTCGGCGAGTCATCATGATCTCTGCTCGTTGGCTTGAGTCGCCTTCGCCGAAGCGCCCGCGAGAACCAAGTCCGATTCGAGCGCGACACTAACTTCCTCGCATCAAGCAGGTCAAGCGGTCAAGCGCCGGCGCCGGGTCAAGCAGGCTGCTCGGCAATCCCCGCAGCGCTCCTCTGAGCCCCTCGACCCGGTCCCGAAGATTTGGTTCGCCGCGGAGTGCCCGTCGGCCGAGGTGGGGGAGCGCGGCCGGCCCCCCTTCAGGTCCATGCGACAGATCCCGATTGTGCGAGCAGCCGGCGCCAACCCTCAAAAACCTGAGGGGTTCGAAAGTCGTCCCATAATGTCCATTTCGCCCGGGAACTGGCTTGCCAGAGGCTTTTTCGGGCGCATCGGCGCAAGTGCGACAGCTCGGCCTGGCTGCTGCTTTTCGTCCGAAGCAGAAGGCGGCATCCTGGAGCGCAGCTGTTATTTGCGCTTGGGGGCGAGCGAACGGCGCTTCGCTGGGAGGCGGACGGCTATGGGGCTCCGAAAGCGACGAGGACGCGGGGCGTTAGCGGGACGCTCTACTTCTTGGCCCGCTTCACCTGCTCGCAGCCCTTGACCTTGTCAGCCTTGTCGACGGTCGCCTTGTCGCGCTTGCCCGTGCCGCAGTTGACCGTTTCCTTCTTCCCGTTTCTGGCATCGATCGTGTCGTTGCCGTCGCCGCCGGAGTACTTGTTCACGCCCGGGCCGCCGGTGAGTACGTCGTTGCCTCTGCCGCCCGAGAGGACGTCGTTGCCGCCGCCGCCGAAGAGCTTGTCGTTGCCGTCGCCGCCGCTCAGCTTGTCGGCGCCGCCCGCTCCGTAGATCGTGTCGTTGCCGATGCCGCCGTCGATGGTGTCGTTGCCGCCCGCCCCGGCCTGAGCGCGTGCGAGCTTCGCCTTCGCGCCGCAGTTGTCGCCGAAGACCGTGTCGTTGCCTGCCAGTGCCTTGATCACGTCGTTGCCGAGCAGGCCGCAGATCGTCTCGCCGGCGTTCATGCCGGTGATCGCGTCGTTGCCGTTGGTCGCGCCGAAACGGGTTGGGATCGAAGGGTCGTTTGGGGCCGGGTCGAGGAAGTCCGGCACGCCGTCGCCGTCGGAGTCAGGAAACGGCGCCACGATGCCGTCGCAGTTCTCGTCAACGGCGTTGCCGGGGACCTCGGCCGCGCCCGGCTGGATCGCGGCGTTGTTGTCGTTGCAGTCCTGTAGCTGCGGCGATCCGTCGCTGTCGGCGTCGATCTGCGCGAAGTTCGCCGTGACCGAGCGCGCCGCACTCATCGAGACCTGACAGGTGCCCGTGCCAGAGCAGCCGCCCCCCGACCAGCCGCTGAAGGTGGAGCCCGAGGCCGGGGTCGCGGTCAGGGTGACCGGGGTGCCCTCGTCGTAGGAGTGCGAGCAGGTGGAGCCACAATTGATGCCGCCGTCGCTTGAGGTGACCGTGCCGAGTCCGGAGCCGGCTCGCGAGATCGTGAGCACGTGAGCTGGCGTGGGCGACAGCCAGCCGTCGTCTATGTGCGAAAGCAGATAGGTCGCGATGTCGGTGTTGGTGCCCGGGACGGGGTGTCCGTTCTCGGTCGCTCCCGCATCGTCGTAGTGGCCGCCGTCCACCTCGACCCGCGTCAGGGGGAATCCTGCTGCCACCATCGCGTCCGTCTCATTGCGCACGCCGGCGATCGGAAACGACGTGTCCTGCAGGTGCGCGAGATGAACCACGTGGAACTTCCAGGATGCCGCGGCGAGGGAGTCGGCCTGGCTTGACCCGGTGTCTCTGAAGGGAGAGCTGTTCTCGACGAGGACACCGGCGAAGGAATTGGCGTTATATAACGAGGAGCGGTAGGCGAGATCTCATCAGGAGTCGTACCCCCCGAGGAGCACACGGCGAGGGTTGATGTTGAAGTGCGTCTTTACGTCGGCAATCGCCGCCAGCACTTTCGATTGGTCGTTGTTGGGATTCCAGCACTGCCCGTCCTTGCCCCCCACGGCGACTGAGATCCAGTCCTGGCGGCTTCCCCCGGGGCTAACCGTGTAGATATCGCCGCCGCTTTGGCCCCCGCAACCATGGAGCCAGACGAACAGCGTCGTCGGGGTGGCGTTCGTCTCGTCGTAGGAGTTCGGGACATAGACCCAGTAGTTGCTCTCGGAGCTGCTGAGCATGAACGGGGTTCCCTTCGTGAA
>JAVEEB010000202.1 GCA_030840665.1 Frankiaceae bacterium
CGCGCGCGCGTGCCCGAGCTCGTCCCGGACGTGCAGGTCGTCGGCCACCCGGCGGAGCGCCTGCCGCACATCGTCACTTTTTCCTGCCTGTACGTCGAAGGCGAGCCCCTGCTCACCGCATTGGACGCGGCAGGGTTCAGCGTCTCGAGCGGATCATCCTGTACGTCGGACACCCTCGAGCCGTCGCACGTCCTCGTCGCGATGGGCGTCGTGACCCACGGCAACATCCGCCTGTCCCTGCACCGGGGCACGACGGCCGACGACATCGAGCGCTTCCTGTCGGCGCTGCCACCGATCGTTGCGCGGCTGCGCACCTTGTCCGGCTACCAGTCGTGAGCCGGCGTTGAGGAGCGAGGTGCTGCGGATCGACTCCGTGGGCCGGCGCTGCCCCCAACCGGTCATCGACCTCGCGAACGCCATTCGCACGGTCCCGATCGGGGCCATCGTCGAGGTGCTCGCGGACGACCCGGTGGCGGCGGTCGACATCCCCGCCTGGTGCTGGACGCAAGGCCACGAGTACCTCGGAGTGCAGCACGTCGACGCCGACGCCGACGCCGACCTGAACGCAGGCCTGGACGCGGAAGTCCGCATCTACCGCGTCCGCCGCCTGGCCTGAGCGGAAGAAAATACGACCCCTGGGCACAGTTTTCTTCCACCTAGCCCGTCACCGCGACTCTGAGGCAGCTCACTCCCAGGTGGCGCACATCACCATGACGCCGATGCCGAGGCCGAGAAGCACGCCGGAGAACCCCAAGTTCGACGACTGTCCCAGAAACGCTTGCGCCCCGTTGCCAACACCGAAGCCGGCGATCATCCCGCCCAGCACCGTCCACACCCGTCGGCCCTTGGCCGTCATCTGTCCCCCCACTTGTCAGCGATCGGGTCGCTACCGCCGGCCCGCCGGCACATTCAACCGCGGCCGAAGCGGGTCCGGCGAGTGGAAGCCGCCCAGCGGTGCTGCGTTGTGCCGGTTGTGGGCGGCTCAGCGCAGCAATGGCCAGAAAGCCAGCCGAAGCGGGTCCGGCCAGGGAAAGCCGCCCAGCAGTGCTGCGTTGTGCCGGTCATGGGCGGCTCAGCGCAGCAATGGCCGTGATGCTCGTGCCGGGCGTTCGCTCAGCGCGCCGAAGCGGGGGCCGGCCAGGGAAAGCCCGCCCAGCAGTGCTGCGTTGTCCCGGTTGTGCGCGGCTCAGCGCAGCAAAGGCCGTGATGCAGGTGCCGGGCGTTCGCTCAGCGCGCCGAAGGGGGTCCGGCGAGGGGAAGCCCGCCCAGCGGTGCTGCGTTGTGCCGGTTGTGGGCGGCTCAGCGCAGCAATGGCCCGGAAGGCAGGTGCGGGAACGCAGGTGTGGGCGGCTCAGCGCAGCAATGGCCCGAAAGGCAGGGGCCGGAATCGAGGTGCGGGCCCTCAGCTCCTCGAAGCGGCAGCGACCTCGGAGGCGGAGTCTTCGCCGTACACAGAACGAATCTTTTGTACGACACCCTCGATCGTCACCGTGTATTCCTGCGGGCCTGGCGCCTCGACGGAGAACGCCGCAACCGCCGCACCGACCTGGGCCGCGCGTTCGTCGCTGAGGCCCCAGCCGTGCGCGGCCAGAAACCCGCCCCGGAAGGCATCGCCCGCGCCCGTCGGGTCGACGGCATTGACGACCGGCACCACGGGGATGACTAGCGGCGCGGCGGCGGCGGTGCGGATCTCGACCGACTCGGAGCCGCGCGTCACGACCCAGGTGCCGACGCGGGCCAGGACCTCCGCGGTCGACCAGCCCGTCTTGTGCTCGAGGACGCCGGCCTCGAACGTATTGGTGAACAGGTAGGTGGCCCCATCCACAAAGGCCGTCAGGTCGGCCGCCTCGAACCGCGCAACCTGCTGGCCGACGTCGGCCCACAGCGGCCAGCCCGCCGCACGGCATTCGTCGGCGTGCGCCAGCATCGCGGTCGGGTCGTCCGGTCCGACGAGGACCGCGTCGCAGCCGCCGAGCGCCGCGACCACGGGCGCCAGCGAGATGCCGGCCGCCTCCGCCATCGCACCCGGGTAGAAGGACCCGATCTGGGCCCCCGTCGAGTCCGTCGTACACACGAAACGGGCCGTGTGGCGAGACGCGGAGACACTGACGAACCGCGTGTCGACCCCGTGGTCCTCCAGCCACGCGCGCCCGTCCCCCTCGAAGTCGGAGCCGACTGCGCCGACGAGGGCGGGCCGCGCGCCGAGGAGACCGGCGGCGTAGGAGATGTTCGCGCCCGTCCCGCCGCGATGGATGTTGAGCTCGTTCACCAGGAACGAGACGGACAGGTGCTCGAGAGAGTCGGCCCGGATCTGCTCCGCGAACTGGCCGTCGAAGCTCATGAGGTGATCGTTGGCGATGGAGCCCGTGGTGATGATGCGCATGTCGCGAGAGCTTAGAGCCACGCCCTTTTCACGCCGGAATCGCGAACCAGACGACCTTCCCGCGGCCCTCCAAGCGGGCCCCCCAACGCATCGACAGGGCGTCGATGAGGAACAGCCCCCGGCCGCCTTCCTCGTCGGCCGTGGACCGGTGCAGTTGCGGCAGCCGCGGGTCGTTGTCGGCGACCTCGATGTACGCGACCTCGCCGCTGCGGCGCACGTGGACGCGCACGTCCCCGATCGGCGCGTGCCGGATCGCGTTGGTGACGACCTCGCTGGTCAGGAGCGCCGCCTCGTCGATCGACCCATGGAAGCCCCAGCGCACGAGCGTGTCGACGACGAACCGCCGGCCCTCCGCCGCCGCCGAGGCCAGCGCCGGCAGGCTCACGCCGTCGATCGTGTCGACCGGGGTGCCGACGAGGTGCAACGCCAGCAGGGCGGCGTCATCGGCGAAACCGCGTGCCGGGCGCAGCGCCGCGAACACGGCATCGGCGAGCACCTCCATGTCGTCGCCGGCGACGTCGCGCAGCACGTCCGCGACCAACGCCATGCCGTCATCGACGGACCGCGCCGGAGACTCGACGAGGCCGTCCGTGAACAGCAGCAGCGTCGCGCCCGGCGGCAGCTGGACGCGTTCGCTCGTGAACGGAAACCCGCCGACCCCGAGCGGCACCGACTGCGCCTCCGACAGCGTCGTCACGCCATCCGGGCCGGCGATCATCGGCGGGAGGTGGCCGGCGTTCGCGAACGTGAACCGACCGAGCCCGGGCTCGTACACGCCGTACACACCCGTGACCAGAGCGGCGTCGTCGATCCCGTGCACGAGCGTGTCGAGGTACTGGAGCAACATTTCCGGCGGCGGGTCGAGCGCCGCATACGCGCGGACGCCGACGCGCAGCTGACCCATGACCGCGGCCGCGCGCACGCCCCGGCCCATGACGTCGCCGATCACCACGCCGACGCGGTCGGCCGACAGTGCGATCACGTCGTACCAGTCGCCGCCGACCTGCGTCTCGGCGGCGCCGGCGACGTACCGATGCGCGACGCGCAACGACGGAACGTCGGGGAGGGCCGTAGGCAACAGGCTGCGCTGCAGCTCGACGGCGACGTCCGCGAGGCTCTGGTGGCTGCGCGCGTTGTCGACGGCCGCGCCGATGCGCCGGCCCAGGTCGACCGCGATCTCGACGTCGTCCGTCGTGTACGTGCGGGCAGAGGCATCCCGCGTCGTCGCGAGGCTGAGAACTCCGACGACGCGACCCCGGCTCGTGAGCGGGATCGTCATGGCGGACACGCCGACCAGTTGTGCGAAAAGCGCCCGGCCCGGTCCCTCGGGCAAGGTCTGCGAACGCGTGACCGGGTCGGCCACGGGCGAGAACGCAGCCTCTCCCGACTCGTACACCTGACGGACGACGGCGCTCTGCGAGTAGGAGTCCTGGCCGTCCCGGATCGCCGTCATGATGTCCTGCTTTTCCGGTACGACGTGCGCCACCGTCACGAAGCGCAGGCCGCGATCGTCGGCGAGGTGCACCGCCACCATGTCGGCCAGCGCCGGCACGACGAGGCGGGCCACCGCGGTCAAGGTTGCCTCGTAGTCGAGCGATGACCCGAGGATCTCGCTCGCCTCGGCCAGGAACCGCAACCGCTCCTGGCTACGCTCGGCCGCCGCGCGGGCGGCCCGCTCCGCGTCGTACAGGCGCGCTCGGTCGAGGGCCTGCGCGCACTGGCCGGCGACGGACGACAGATAGTCGCGGTCGGCCGCACCGAACTCCCGGTGGGTCTCCCAGCCCAGTGCCAGCACTCCCACCACGCGGTCGTCGACCAGCAGCGGGATGACGGCGGACGTGACGCTGGACGACGGCCGGCCGGCGACGACGGGGTATCGCGCGTCCCGTTCCGCCAGTGTGGCAAGGAAAATCGGGCGGCGCGTGCGGACGCACTCCCCCGCCGGGGTCCTGAGGTCAACGGCGAAACTCGCCCATTGGTCGCGCACTCCGGTGGAGTAGCCGCGCACCGCCAGCATTCTGAGCTCGTGGGCGTCCTCGACGTACATGAGCAGCGACGCGGACTGCGCGTCGAGCGTGCCGGCGACCTTCTCGATGACGACATCGGCGACGTCGGCGACGTCGCGCGTGCGGCCGAGCGCGGAGGTCATCACCTGGAGTGCCGACAAGCGGTCGGACGCGAGGTCGAGCGGGTCTGACAGGCGAGGTTCCGCCCCCTCGAACACCGCCATGCCCACCTCCGCCGCTGCCGCGGTGAGCCTAGCCTCGCGGGCCCTCACCGCGCCACGCATCGCTCTCAGTTGCGAGGACGCCCCGGCGGACCCGAGGCAGGCGGGACCGGGTGGAACCGGGCGGCATCCACTGACGTCCAACCGGCGACTTTGCCTTCAGGAGGCTCACATGGACCGCTCGTTCGCCGCGCGTTGGCGCATCCCGGCTCTCGTCGCCGCCCTCACCGCGATCGCGATCGCCGTCATTTGGGCGTTGAGCCCGACCGGCCGGCCGGCGGGGCGTGCCGCGGGCGATACGACGTCGTCGGCTGCCTCGGCCGGCAAGCCCCGCGTCCTGTACTTCCGATCGGACGCCACGATGGCCGCCGGCGCCCCGATGGCGGCGACCGCCGACTCGCGCTCCGGCAGCAAGCTGGCCGGGCCGCACCCTGCGTACATCCTGCAGGGCACGCTCCCCACCGGGCCGGAAAGTGCCGCGGTCTACTCCCTCGCCGGGCCGACGGCCGAGCAGGTCAACCGGCTCGCCGCCGCGCTGGGCCTCCCCCCGGCGAAGCACTCAGCCGACGGGTGGACAGCGACCGACGGCAAGCACCAGCTGTCCGTCCAGGCCGCCGCCGGGGGCAACTGGTGGTACGGCGGCGTCCCCGACTGTGCGGACGGCGACGACAAGACGTCCGGCACCTGTGCGGTCTCCGTCGAAGGGGTCGCCACGGCGCCCAATGCCGTCGGTACGGCTACCGCGTCAAGCGCCGCCTCGACTGGCGGCACCTCGACTGGCGGCACCTCGACTGGCGGCACGGCGGCCGACGGCGGCGCGGGCAGCGTCGGGAGCGGCATCGCGTCCTGCGTGGACCCGGCGAGCAAGTGCCCCGACACGGGCCCGATCCCGGACCCCGCGATGGCAGACGACAACACCGTCCGGCACGCGGCCGCGGCGATCCTCGCCGGAGCCGGTGTGGCGCTCGACGGGGCGCGCATCAGCGTCGGCTACGGCACCATCACCGTGAATCCGCTGGTTGACGCCCTGCCGACCGTCGGGCTGGAGACCTCCGTCTCCGTCGACGCCGCCGGCACCGTGCAGTGGGCGAACGGCTGGCTCGGCGCCACCGTCAAGGGCGAGACCTACCCTGTGATCACCGCCGCGCAGGCTTTCGAGAAGCTCCAGGCACAGCCGCGCATGTACGCGATGCGTTGCCTGGCGCCTGAGCCGGCGGCCATGCCCGGCGCCGAGGCCGGGACCAACCCCGCCCCCGACGCTCCGATAGCCCCGAGCACCAGCCCGAGTGCCAGCCCGGGCACTCCCGTAGCCGACCCGCCGAGCGACATCGAGATGCCCTGCGGAGGCTTCACGCCGCCCCCGATGGCGGTGACCGGAGCGACGTTCGGTCTGAGCGTCCAATGGCTCAGCGACAACAGCTCGGTGCTCGCGCCCGCGTGGCTGTTCACGACGAAGGACAGCGAGTCGTGGCCGACGCCGATCCTGGCCATCGACCCGTCGTTCATCGGCGCCCCCGCCGACCTGCCCACCGACGTGTCGACCGGGAAGGGCATCGTCCCGGACGCGCCTGGCTCCACGAGTGCCGTGCCCACGACCCCGGCGCCCAAGCCCGCGGTGTCTACGCCGTAGGCCGCCTCGAGCACGCAGAAAGGCCGGTGGCTCCTGGGGGAGCTGCCGGCCTTTCTGCGTACAAAATGCTTAGTGCACGGACGTTTTCAGTGGAACGACTCGCCGCAGGCGCAGGAGCCGCCCGCGTTCGGGTTGTCGATCGTGAAGCCCTGCTTCTCGATCGTGTCGACGAAGTCGATCGACGCGCCCAGCAGGTACGGGTTGCTCATCCGGTCCACGACGACCTTGACGCCGTCGAAGTCCGTGACGACGTCGCCGTCGAGCTGGCGGTCGTCGAAGAACAGCTGGTAACGCAGGCCTGAACAGCCACCGGGCTGGACGGCGACGCGCAGGGCCAGGTCATCGCGGCCCTCGGCCTCGAGGAGCGCACGCACCTTCACGGCAGCCGGGTCGCTGAGCGCGACGCTGGCGGCGAGCTCGGTGGCCACCGTCGGGCCTGTGTCGGTGTCGTGCGAGTGACCCTCGTGCGAGTGACCTTCGTGGGAGTGACCCTCGTGTGAGTGGGTCTCTGTCGCGGTCTCGTTCGACACGGTCATGTCAGCAGCTCCATCAGTCGATATGGGTGGCGCGGGTGGCCTGTCACGAGCGTCAACGACAGTCCACCGCCGGGCATTCCACCCGGAGCGCCCTTCCATGGTCGCATATGTTCGGCGCCCTGGTCTCGTGGCTGTGGGACGATAACCGCTCCCCGAGGCGTTGGAGTGGGCGTGACCACGGATCTCAACTTGCCCGCAGGTGTCGAACCGACCCCCGCCGCCCTCCTTCTGCTCGGCCGCCGCAGCGACCCGGACTCCGAGCGCGGCACGTACTGTCCCGGCGACCTCCCGGCAGCCTCCGATCCCGGCCTCGTGGAGCGTGCCCGCGCCGCGAAGGCCGCGCTCGGCGACAAGGTCTTCGTCCTGGGCCACCACTACCAACGCTCAGAGGTCATCCAGTTCGCCGACGTGACCGGCGACTCGTTCAAGCTCGCGCGCGACGCCGAATCGCGCCCCGACGCCGACTACATCGTCTTCTGCGGCGTGCATTTCATGGCCGAATCGGCCGACATCCTCACCCGCGACGACCAGCACGTGATCCTGCCCGACCTCGCCGCCGGCTGTTCGATGGCCGACATGGCGACGGCCGATCAGGTCGCGGAGTGCTGGGACGTGCTGACCGACGCCGGCATCGCCGATGTCACCGTGCCCGTGAGCTACATGAACTGCAGCGCCGCGATCAAGGCGTTCACGGGCGCGCACGGCGGCACGATCTGCACGTCCTCCAACGCGGAACGCGCAATGCGCTGGGCGTTCGAGAAGGGCGAGAAGATCCTCTTCATGCCCGACCAGCACCTCGGCCGCAACACGGCCGTGCTGAAAATGGGGCTGAGCCTCGAAGAGTGCGTTTTGTACAACCCACACAAGCCGAACGGCGGCCTGACCACCGATCAGCTGCGCGCCGCGAAGGTCATCCTCTGGCGCGGCCACTGCTCCGTGCACGGCCGCTTCACCAAGAGCGCGGTCGACGAGGTGCGCGAGCGGGTGCCCGGCGTCACCGTGCTGGTCCACCCGGAATGCCAGCACGAGGTTGTCCTCGCCGCGGACCTCGTCGGGTCCACCGAATACATCATCAAGACCGTGGCGGAGGCCCCGGCCGGCGCCAAGTTCGCCGTCGGCACCGAGCTCAACCTGGTGCAGCGCCTCGGCGCGGAACACCCAGACAAGACGATCGTCTTCCTCGAGCGCACCGTGTGTTTCTGCTCCACCATGGGCCGCATCGACCTGCCGCACCTCGTGTGGGTGCTGGAAAACCTCGTCGAGGGCACCGTCGTCAACGAGATCCGCGTCGACCCGCAGACCGCGCGCGACGCCAAGCGCGCGCTCGACCAGATGCTGGCCTTGCCCTAACGGTTGCCGCTTACAGACAACGATCATGTACGACGGCGATAATGACGCCATGACCGGACCGCGGGTGCTCGTCGTCGAGGATGACCACAGCGTGCGTGACGTGCTGGCGCGGGGGCTGCGCCGGGCCGAATTCGAGGTGCTGACCGCAACCGACGGGGCCTCTGCCCTGCGGGCCGCCGAGCAGCCCTTCGACGCTGTCGTGCTCGACATCGGGCTGCCGGATTCGGATGGCCGCGACGTCTGCCATGCCTTGCGCGCGCGAGGTGTGTCGGCACCCGTGATCTTCTTGACCGCGAAGGCGAATGTGACCGACCGGCTGTCGGGGTTCTCGGCCGGCGGCGACGACTACATGGTCAAGCCGTTCCACATCGCCGAGCTCGTCGCCCGCCTGCACGTCGCCCTGCGGCGCAGCGGCACCGACCTCGCGATCGAGGACGGCGACCTCCGGCTGGACCCGGTGACGCACTCCCTGCACGGCCCCTCGGCCACCATGCCACTCACGCCGACCGAGTTCCGGCTGCTCGCCTGCCTCCTGGGTGCACCGGGCGCCCTCATCCGCCGCCAGGCGCTGGAGCGCGCCGGTTGGCCGGAGGGCGCGATCGTGTCGGACAACGTGATCGACAAATACATCTCCAGGCTGCGCAAGAAGCTCGTCGACGCGGGCGCCAGCCAATCGATCTCCACGGCGCGCGGCCTCGGCTACAAGATCTCGTGAGGCGCCCGGCCACCCTGCGGAACCGCCTCGCGCTGGCCGCCGTCCTGAGCACCGCGGCCTGGATCACGGTGCTGACGGTCGCGTTCAACATCGTGTTGGCGAACCGGCTGCGTGGCCAGGCCGTCGCCTTCGCGAAGAACCGCGCGCAGGCTGTGGCCTCCACCCTCGCCGTCGTCAACGGCGCCGTCACCGAACGCGAGACCATAGAAGCGGGCTTGGACGCGGGTGTGTGGATCTTCAACGGCACCGTTGCACTCGAGCGACCGCGGGCATCTGCTGAGGTGCAGAAGGCGGTCGCAGGGTTGGTCGGAGTGGGCGCGCGCAGCCTGCGGCCGGCCATCGAGCCGCGGGTGCAGCTCTACGCCCTGCCGATCGACGTCGACGGGCAGCAGGTCGGCACTGTGGTGACGTCCGCCAGCATGCAGCCCTACGAGCGCGGCCTCCAACTGGCGCTCTTCGGGTCGATCGGTGTGGCGCTCGCGGTTCTCGCCGGCGTGTACGCCGGCGCGCGCGTCGTCGTGGCCCGCGCGCTGCGGCCCGTCGGCGAGATGACGCGGCAAGCGGCGCGGTGGAGCGCCGACGACGTCAACAACCGGTTCGCGACGACGTCCCGGTACGCCGAACTGGACGCACTCGCGGGGACCCTCGACGGGATGCTGGACAGGATCTCGGCGGTGCTGCGGCACGAGAAGCTGCTCTCCGGAGAGCTTTCCCACGAGCTGCGCACGCCGCTGACGCACATCCTGGCCGAGGTCGAGCTCCTCGCCGGCTCGACGACCAACCCGGAGACCGTGGCGACGTACGCGCGGGTGGCACGAAGCGCCGAACGGATGCAGACGATCCTCACGACGTTGCTGCAAGCCGCTCGGGCCGAGTCGGGCACGGCGCCCGGGCGCTGCGACGTCACGGCGGCCGTACGCGCCTGCGTGGAGGACTGGCCGGCCGGCGAACCCGTGGTGGCCCTGGCCGGCTCCGAGGCGATCGCGGCGGGCGCTCCGACCGAGATCGTCGAGCGCATCATCCAGCCGCTGCTGGACAACGCCCGCCGCTACGCGCGCGCCCGCGTCGACGTGACCGTGTCGCCGTCGCCCAGCGGCCCGGTGGTGGTCATCGCGGACGACGGCCCCGGTATCCCGGCCGACTGGCTCGAGACGGCGTTCGAGGCAGGCTTTTCCACCGACGAGGCCCACGGCGGCGCCGGTCTGGGGCTGGCCCTTGCCAGGCGGCTTGCCCGAGCCGCCGGCGGCGACGTCATCGCCGAGGCGAGCGCCACCGGGGCGCGGCTCGTCGTGTCATTGCCCGGCGGCTGAGTCCTGCCGCCAGATAGTGCCGTCCCGGCGGCTGAACCGAGGCGGAGCGGCTAGGCCTTGTCCTGCTCCGCGGGAGTCTCGGTCGCCCCGCCGGCGGGGATCGCCGGTTGCGAGCTGCCGCCCGTGACCTGGCCCTTGAGCTTGGCCAGCTCGAGCTCGACGTCGGAGGTCGACGACAGGCGGTCGAGCTCGGCCTGGATGTCGTCCTTGCGGCCGCCGATCGAAATGTCATCGAGCGAGCCGGAGGCGATGAGCTCGTCCAGCGCACCGGACCGGGCCTGCAGCTGGGCCGTCTTGTCCTCGGCGCGCTGCATGGCGGCGGTCACGTCTCCGAACTCCGAGGAGATGCCGCTGAACGCCTCGCCGATCTTGGACTGCGCCTCGGCAGCCGTGTAGGTGGCCTTGATGGTTTCCTTGCGGGTGCGGAAGGACTCGACCTGCGTGGACAGACGCTGCGAAGCCGCGGTCAGCTTCTCCTCTTCCGCCTGCAGCGACGCGTGCTGGGTCTCGAGGTCGCTGAGCTGGCCCTGCAGACCCGACCGGCGCGTCAGCGCTTCGCGTGCCAGGTCCTCGCGGCCGGCGGTCATCGCCTGCTCGGCCTGCTTGTGCAGCTTGTCGGCCGCGTCCTGGAGTTGCTTCATCTGCAGCTCGAGGCGCTTTCGGCTCGTCGCGACGTCCGCGACGCCACGCCGCACCTGCTGCAGCAGCTCGAGCTGCTTGGTGTAGCTGTAGTCGAGTGTCTGGCGGGGATCCTCGCGCTTGTCGAGTTGCGCGCTCGCCTTCGACCGGAAGATGAACATGAAGCGCTGCCACAAACTCGCCATGTCGCTGTTGCTCCTCCCGTGGGGACGCCCGTGCGCCGCCCAACCGTGAACGCCAGCGTACGCAGCCGCAGTTCCCGCGACTACGGTCGCCCAGGTGCGCGTTGGCCGCGCACCCCTCGGAGTCGCTACCCTGCGCAGGTGGCCCGACACGACGAAGAGATGCAGACCCCGACGACACCCCCCGGCAAGGGGCGCCCGACGCCCAAGCGGAGCGAGGCCGAACGCGGCCGTCGCCAACCCGTCGCGGCGCCGAGCACGGGCAAGGAAGCCAACAAGATGCGGCGGCTCGAGGCCGCGGATCAGCGCGCAAGGGTGCGCCTCGCACTGGCCACCGGCGACGAGAAGAACCTGCCGGCGCGTGACCGTGGACCGGTGCGCCGCTACACCCGCAACTTCATCGACGCGCGCATGTCACTGGCGGAGTGGTTCATCCCGGCCGCCGTACCCCTGTACATCATCATGATTTTTCAGAGCAAGACGCAGCTCGGCAACATCGCGACGCTGGGCATCCTCGTCCTGACGATGTTCGTCCTGCTCGAGATGCTCGTCATGACGTTCCAGCTCAAGCGGGCCCTCAAGCGCAAGTTCCCGGACCAGTCGACGAAGGGCGTTCGTTTGTACGCCGTGATGCGCGCCGCGCAGATCCGCCGCACGCGCGCGCCGCGGCCGCAGATCAAGCGCTTCGCGCCGCTCGACTGACTCAGACCTCGAGCGCCATCGGGCCGTACACGACGCGGTCGCCGTCCAGCAGGGTCGCCGACACGACGCCTTCGGCCCGCAGGTCACGCCACTGCTCACCCAGCCACGTCTCCGCGTCGCTCTGCGTCGGGAACGACTCGACATGCGGCCGGGGCTCGCCCCCGCCATCGCCGTCCTCGGCAACTCGTGTGTAACGCCACACCCACGCCATGAACGCGCCTCACTTCCCCACTCCTGCGCCGCAGGCTACCGCCGCGCCCGATAGCGTGCCGCCATGGACTCAGTCGCCTTCCCCGCGCTGCAGCCGGGCGAGAGCGCCGAGAACGCCGGGTGGGCACTGCTCCGCTCCGAGAGCGGACTCACGGTGATCGCCCCGGACGGCACCGCCGTCGAGCTCGCGCTGACCGAGCCGCCCGCCGCGGGTCACGGTCGGCGCATCCTCGTGCTCGGGGGCGCCCGGTCGGGCAAGTCGGCGTACGCGGAAAGCCTGCTCGCCGATTGCCCCGTCGTGACGTACGTGGCGACGGCCTTCGCGCGCCCCGACGACGCCGAGTGGGTGGCGCGCGTCGCCGCCCACCGGGAGCGGCGGCCGGCGGGCTGGCGCACCGTGGAGTCCATCGATCTCGCCGGCCTGCTCCCCCGCGCCGACGGCCCGCTGCTCATCGACTGCATCTCGTTGTGGCTCGGAGCGCAGTTGGAGGCACCCGACCTGCCGAGGCTCGTGGAGGCCCTCGTGCAGGCGTGGGCGGACTGCCCGGTCCTCGTCGTCGCCGTCAGCAGCGAAGTCGGCTCGGGGGTGGTGCCTGTCTCCGCCGCGGGCCGCCGCTACCGTGACGAACTCGGCCGGCTGAACGCCCGCCTCGCGGCCACCGCCGACGAGGTGTGGCTCGTCACGGCCGGCCTGCCGCGACGCCTGCGATGACGCTGGTCGACCAACCGAGGAGTGCTGTGTTCGTCGTACCGGAGCTGGATGTTGCCGCATCAGAGGCCGCACGTGACCGCCAAGGCCGGCTGACGAAGCCGACGGGCGCACTCGGGCGCCTCGAGGACCTGTCGATCTGGCTGTCGGGTGCGCAGGGCCAATGCCCGCCACGGGCCTTCGCTCGCGTGCGCGTCGTCGTCTTCGCCGGTGACCACGGAGTCGCGCGGCACGGGGTGTCGGCGTACCCGCCGGAAGTGACCGCCCAGATGGTGCTCAATTTCCTGGCCGGCGGCGCCGGGGTGAACGTCCTCGCGCGGACGCTGGACGCGTCGGTGCGTGTCGTCGACATCTCGGTCGAGAGCGACGTGCCCGGGGCCCCGACGGAGACGACACGGCACAAAATCCGGTCATCCTCCGGACGCATCGACCTCGAGGACGCGCTCACGCTGGACGAGGCCACCCGAGCCATCGCCGCCGGTGCCGCCATTGCCGATGAGGAGATCGACGGGGGCGCCGACCTGCTGGTCCCGGGCGACATGGGCATCGGCAACACCACCCCCGCCACGGTCCTTACGGCGCTGCTGACGGGCTCGGAGCCGCACACCCTTGTCGGTAGGGGCACCGGGATCGATGACACGACCTGGGTACGCAAGGCGGGCGCTGTCCGCGACGCGTGCCGCCGCGGCCGGTCGTACGTCGACGATCCCGCGGCTCTCCTCGCGTGCGTCGGTGGAGCCGATATCGCTGCCATGGCTGGGTTTTTGGCCCAGTCGGCGGTGCGCAGGACGCCCGTCGTGCTCGACGGCGTCGTCTCCGCCGCGGCGGCGCTGGTCGCCGAACTGCTGGCGCCCGGCGCGCGTGCGTGGTGGGTCGCCGGGCACCGATCGACCGAGCCGTCGCAGCACGCGGCCCTGGCGACCCTCGGGCTCGAGCCGCTGTTCGACCTCGGCCTGCGGCTCGGCGAGGGCACGGGCGGCTTGCTCGCCGTCCCGTTCCTGCGCGCGGCGGTGGCCACCTTGGCGGAGATGGCCACGTTCGACGAGGCGGGCGTGAGTGACAGGGATTCCTGAGTACGGCGGCCTCCGTCTCGCGTTCACCACCCTCACGGCGCTGCCGATGCGCGCCGGGCGGCTCGACCGGCAGACCGCCGGCAGGGCGATGGCCTGGTCACCGGTGGTGGGCGTCGTGGTGGGCGCCCTCGCGAGCGCCGGCATCGTCGTCATGCGCTACGCGTCTCCCGAGTCGGGTGTTCAGCGGCTGCTGCCCGTCGGCGTCGGCATCGGCCTGCTGGCCCTCCTCACCCGCGGCCTGCATCTGGACGGGCTCGCCGACACGGTGGACGGGCTCGGGGTGACCGGCCGCGAGCGGGCGCTCGACGTGATGCGGCAGTCGGACATCGGCACGTTCGGCGTCCTCGCCCTGGTCCTGGTGGTGCTGCTGCAGGCCTCAGCTCTGACGACGGCCGACATCGCCCAGCACGGCACCCGCTCCCTCATCTGCGCGGTCGCCACGGGCCGTATCGCCATCACCTGGGCGTGCGCGCGTGACGTTCCGGCGGCGCGGCCGAGCGGCCTCGGCGCCCTCGTCGCGGGCACCCTGCCGCGGATGGTGCCGCTGGCCTGGTCGGTCTTCGCGGTCGTCGCCGGGTCCGGGTGGGCGTACCTCGACGACCGGGGCCGGCTGCCGCAAGCGCTGATCCAGGGCCTGGCGATCGCCGTCGCGCTGATCGTGGCCCGCATCGTGCAGGCCCGCCTCGTGCGACGCCTCGGCGGCATCACGGGCGACGTGCTGGGGGCGCTGTGCGAGATCGCGACGACCGTTGCACTCGTCCTCGCGGCGTCCCTGCCGGGGTCGGCCTGGTTCCACCGGCACTAACGCCTGGCGGGCGCTGTCAGCGGGGGCGGTTGAGGTCGCCGCTGAGGAATCCCATGATCCGCTCGGCAACGACCGTGGGCGGCAAGTCGTCGACGTCGACGATCAGCGAGGCAATCGCCGCGTAGCGGGGCGCCCTACCGGCGTACAACTTGCGCATCGCGGCGGCGGGATCAGGCTGCAGCCACGGCCGGCCGGCCCCGTCACCCACGCGCTCGATGAGGGTCTCGATGCGGGCGCGCAGCCACACGATGACCGCGTCGCTCTCGCGCAGGCGCTCACGGTCGTCAGTCTCGTCGACCACCCCGCCGGCGATGCCGCCGATGAGCGGCGAGTCGAGACTCAGTGCCTGCTGCAGCGCGAGAGACTCGACGGCGCGCAGCGCAGCGACACCCGAATCATCGAGAACGTTCGGCGTGGGCTTTCCGGTCG
>JAVEEB010000264.1 GCA_030840665.1 Frankiaceae bacterium
CGCGCGGACGCGGTCCTCGGCAGCGTGACGTCGATCGTCGGGTTCGTGCTCGTGGCCTGGCTCGTCGGGACGGCGGTGGCCCACTCGCCGCTCCGCGCGTTGGCCACGCAGGTGCGCCACTCCCTGATCCTGACGAAGGTGGACGCGGCGATCCCCGCGTCAGCGGCAGGCTGGTTCGCGTCGTTCCAGCGGATGTTCGACCGCAACGGCGTCCCGCAGGTCTTCGGCGGGCTCGGCCTGGAGCACATCCGCGGGGTCCCGGCGCCCGACCCGAGCCTGGCGAAGTCGCGCGCGGCCCAGGTGGCGGTGCGGTCGACGGTCGAGATCATCGGCAACGCGAGCTGCAACCGCACCGTGCAGGGGAGCGGCTTCCCGGTGGCGCCCGAGCACGTCATGACCAACGCACACGTGGTCGCCGGCGTGTCGAAGCCGACGGTCACCGCCCCGGGCGGCGAGGTCTACGACGCCACGGTCGTCCTGTACGACCCGGATCGCGACATCGCCATCCTGTACGTGCCGGGGCTGTCGCTGGCAGCGCTGCCCATGGCCGCCCCTGTCGGCACGGCGACCCAAGGTGTCGTCGCCGGCTATCCGGGCGGAAACCCGCTGAAGGTGGCCCCGGCGCGCGTCCGTGACCGCATCCCCGTCCGTGGCCCGGACATCTACCACCGTCATCAGGTGACGCGCGAGATCTATTCGCTCAACACCGTCGTGCGTCCCGGCAACTCGGGCGGGCCGTTCCTCGCAGAGGACGGGAAGGTGCTCGGCATCGTGTTCGCCGAGTCACTGGAAGACCCCAACACGGGATACGCCGTGACGGCGGGCGAGTTTGCGTCCGATCTCGCGACCGGCGGCCGCGCGAAGGCTCAGGTGGCGACGGGCGCCTGCGCGGCTGAGTGATCGGCGGGTGGCTGTCCTGCGTTCCTGACAAGCCGGAGGGTCGGCGCGAAGGCGACGCCTTGCCGGGCCAGGTCGGCGAGCCGTGCCGCCTCCGCGCGCAGGTCGTCGACCGGGATGTCGTACGGCGTGCTGCCGCTCGCGGGGGTGAGCCCGTCGGCGCCGCGGCGCAACAGCGTCTGCGCGCCGACGGCATTGCCGCGTTGCGCGTGGGTCAGGCCGACCGCTAGTTGGGCGAGGGAGCGCCAGAGGGATTTTTCGTGCTGTGGCGCCGCTTTCCACGAGCCCTCGAGGACTTCGTGTGCGGAGAACGGCCGGCCGGAATCGATGAGGCGCTGAGCTTCGGCGAGCGCCTCGGCGGGCGGCAGGACGAAGTCGTCCGGCACGCGCTCGACCCCCGAGACACCTGGGCTGAGCGGGCGACCCAGGGCATCACGCTCCCGCGCGTTGCGCGGGCGCCCGGCGGCGTCGCGCGGCCTGTCGGGTGTGTCGGGTGTGTCGCCTGTGTCGCCTGTGCCGCCTGTGCCGGGTGTGTCGCTCACCGGTCCAGTGTGCGTCAGTCGATGGCGCGCGTGGGGTGACGTGCCCAGGCCAGGTCGTCCTTGACGGTCTTGATGGTGCGGTGCGGCGGCGTCACCGCGGTGATCGAGCCCTTGGCCTTGAGCGCCAGCCCCGCGGCGATCACCCCGTAGAGGCCTCCGACGATCAGGAAGCCCCAGCCGTCGCCGATGAGGGCGCCGATGCCCAGCGCGGCGGCGATCGAGACGAACACCAGCGTCAGGTGGCCCAGGAACCCGGCGGCGCCGAACAGGACGCCGGCCGTAGCGGCGGACTTCACCTCCCGGCGTACTTCGGCCTTCGCGAGCGCGATCTCGCTGCGGACGAGCTCGCCGAGGTCCTTCGTCGCCGCGGCGACCAGCTCGCCGAGGCTCCTGTCTTCCTGCTGAGTTGTCATGTGGGCCTCGATACCCGAGGCGGAGCGGGGCTGAACGTGGGAGCGGGCTGAACGTGCGAGTCGCCTGACATACGAACGGCGCCCGCAGGTGGGGGCGCCGCTCGTCCGCGTGTGCCGGGATACCAGGCGTGCATCCTGATATGTCGGTCGGTTTCCCGACGCGACGGCCTCATGTTGGCTGTCAGCGCGTGGGTGCCCGGCTTTCGCGTACGCACCTCTGCCCGGGGTCGGCAAGCCGGCCGCGGGCGGGGGTCCGTCTCTCCGTTCTACGCCGATGCCCGCCCATTGGGAAGGGGCCAAAGGGATAGCTCGCTGTGTCGGTGCGATGTCTTAGCGTGGCGGCATGGCATATGACTTTCAGGTGACCGTCGACTGTGCGGAGCCGCATGTTCTCGCTGACTGGTGGGCCGAAACGCTGCAGTGGGAGGTGGAGCCGTCCAACGAAGCCTTCATCCGCAGCATGGTCGATCAGGGTTTTGCCACGGAGGCGGAGACAGCCATGCATCGCGGGGTGCTGGTCTGGGCCACCGGCGCCGCGATCGTGCAGCCGCCTCCTGCCGACGGCGCCTCGCGTCGGCGCGTGCTGTTCCAGTCGGTGCCGGAGGCGAAGTCGGTGAAGAACCGCGTGCACCTGGACCTGCGGGTCGGGGTCGACAACGTCGACGCTGTCGTCGAGAGCGTGCTGGCTCGAGGCGGACGGTTCCTGCACAACGGTCAGCAGGGGCCGCATCGCTGGGTGACGGTCACAGATCCGGAAGGCAACGAGTTCTGCGTCGGCTAGCTCTCTGCTGCCCCCGCGGGATGGGCTCGGTGGCGCACCCATGAGCTTGTCCACAGGGCGGCTGTGTCCACAGGTGCCCGGTGTCGCGCCCTGGCGGCTCGGTGAACGCGGCAACCTCGGTCCTCCCAAGAGGAGGCGGTCTGCCGATGCCCGACACAAGGCCCCTGGTCATCACCAGTGACGGCGAGCTCCTGGACGATCTGCTGCGCCTCGCCGCCGTCAGCGGGACAGATGTCGACGTGGTCCCGGACGCGGGCGCGGCGCGTGGGCTCTGGCGATCGGCGCGCGTCGTCCTCCTCGGTTCGGACGCCGCCGGGGGGATGCGCACGAGACCGCCCCGCCGCCGCGGAGTCGTCCTCGTCGGGCACGACCTGGACGACGGCAGTGTCTGGGAGCTGGGTGTGCACGTCGGCGCCGAACACGTCGCGGTCCTCCCGGACGCCGAGGCCTGGTTGATCGACATCCTTTCGGCGGCCGGCGACCGACGGCTCGAGCCTGCCCCGATCATCGCCGTGATCGGCGGGCGCGGCGGTGCCGGGGCCACAACCGTCGCTGTCGCCCTTGCCGTCGCGGGAGTTCGCGCCGGCCGCGCGACGATGCTGCTCGATGCGGACCCCTTGGGCGGCGGCATCGACCTGGCGCTCGGCGGCGAGGGTGCCAGCGGGTTGCGGTGGGGCGCGTTCGACTCCGTTCAGGGGCGCATCGCGAGTGCGGCGATGACGGGGGCGCTGCCGAGCATCGATGGGCTGACCGTGCTCACCTGGGAGCGCGGCGATACCGGGGCGACCTCGATCCCAGCCCAAGCGACGGAGGCCGCGCTCGACGCCGGGCGGCGGGGCCACGACATCGTGGTAGCAGACCTGCCACGCAGCCTCGACCTGGGAGCGCAGCTGATCGCCGAGCAGGCGGCGCTGGTCCTCGTTGTGGTGCCCGCCGAGCTCCGGGCGGCAGCTGCTGCGGCGAACGTGTGCAATCAGCTGCGCGGCTGCCCCGATGTGCGCCTCGTGGTGCGCGGACCCTCGCCCGGTGGGCTGGACGGCTGGCTCATTGCCGACGCGCTGGGCCTCCCCCTGGCGGCCACACTCCGCGCGGAGAGCGGGCTCGCCGCAGCGTACGAGCGCGGGGAGGTCCCCGGGGCACGGGCGCGCAGCCCACTGGCGCAGTTCGCGTCACGCACGATCGACGAGGTGACCGCCGTCACGCGCCGCTCGGTGGCATGACCGACGAACTGCTCGCCCGCATCCGCCGCCGCCTGTCGGACGAGGACGCCCAGGGGCCGGGCCCTGCGCAGTTCGCCCGGCTGGTGCGCGCGGACTCTGCCCTTGCCGGGGACACGGATGTCGCCACCATGGTCCGCCTGGTCACCGCAGACGTGTCGGGATTTGGGCCACTGGACGAGCTGCTCCGGCGCCCGGACGTCACGGATGTCCTCGTCAATGCGCCGGACGACGTGTGGATCGACGACGGCGCGGGCCTGCGGAAGGTGGCCGTTGCCTTCGCCGACGACGAGGCGGTTCGTCGGACGGCGCAACGCCTCCTCGCCAGTGCTGGCCGGCGGGTCGACCTCGCCCACCCCTTCGTCGACGTGCAGCTTCCGGGTGGCATCCGGCTCCACGTCGTCGCCCCCCCGATCACGCCCTCGACGGTGCTGTCGCTGCGCGTGCCGCGCCGCCGAGCCTTCACGCTCGCGCAGTTGTGCGCGGCCGGCTCGATGGACACCCGGATGGCCGTCGTCCTGAGCGGCCTCCTGGCGGCCCGGGTGTCGTTCGTCGTCAGCGGCGGCACGGGCGCTGGGAAGACCACGGTGCTGGCCTCCCTGATCGGCGCGATGGCCGAGACCGAGCGCATCGTCGTCATCGAGGACACCAGTGAGCTGGCGCACAGCCACCCGCATGCGGTCCACCTGCAGTCGCGCCGGCCCAATGCGGAAGGCGCCGGTGCAGTCGCGATGGCGGACCTCGTGCGCCAAGCCTTGCGCATGCGACCGGATCGCCTCGTCGTTGGTGAGGTGCGGGGCCCGGAGGTCGTGGATCTCCTGGCGGCGCTCAACACCGGCCACGCCGGATCGGCATCAACGGTCCACGCCAACTCGGCGCGGGACGTCGTGGCGCGGTTTGCCGCATTGGCGGCTGCGGCCGGCGTCGATGGTCCGGCCGTGGAACGCCAGCTGGGGGCCGGTATCGGCGCCGTGGTGCATGTGGATCGCGACCGTTCCGGCAATCGGTACGTGGCGGAAATCGCCGCCGTGACCATGCATGAGGGCCGAGTGATCGTCGAGGCGGGGCTTACCGCAGTTGCGGCCGGCGCGCCGTCGTTGCCGGGTGCCGCTTGGTCGGTGCTGGACGCGTGGACCGGCGCGTGATCGCACCGGGGCCGGCGGCGGTGATCGCTGCGGCAAGCTGTGCTGCCGGCGTCGGGCTCCTCGTTTCCCCAACGTCGCACGCGCGCCTGCTGGACAGCGTCAGGCGATCGCCCCGGCACCGCGCCGGACGCCGGGGTATGTCCACAGCGCCTGTGGTGGCACTGGCCGCGTCGGTGGCGGCGATCGTGATCGGGCCGCTGGCCGCCGCGTCGGCCACGGCGGTCGTCGTTCTGGGGACGAGGTTGCGGGAGTGGCGCAGCCGCGCAGCCGTGTCCGCACACGTCGAGGCAGCGATGGCGTCAGTCTGTGATCACCTGGCCCGACTGCTCACGGCCGGAGCTACGCCCATCGACGCCCTTCGGGGCGTAGCGGAGACCGCGCCTGCGCCTCTCGCGCGGGCTCTGCGCCAAGCGGCAGCGGCGGGCGAGCTTGGCGGCTCACCTGCTGACGCGCTTGCCAGGGCGGCACCGGCCTGTCGCGGCCTCTTGCCCTTGGCGGCCAGCTGGGCAGCAACCTCGGCCGCCGGCGCTCCGCTCGCTCCGGCGCTCCGCGGGCTGGGCGCAGCCATGCTCGCCGATCGGGAGCACAAGCGTGCCGTCGACACCGAGCTGGCGGGCCCGCGGCTCACCGGCTGGCTGCTGGGGGCGTTGCCCATCTTCGGTTTCGGCGTTGCTGCCTCCCTCGGCGCCCGGTCCGTGTCGATCTTGTTCGGCACGCCACTGGGGCTCGTGTGCCTGGCCGGCGCGGCCGCGCTCGATGCCGCGGGCGTCACCTGGTTGCGCGCACTCGCGCGGCGGGCGGCGTGACCGCGCGTCTCGTCGCGCTGCTCGCGGCCGCGGCCGTCGCTTTAGCGATGCCTCCCGGCGGCTGTGCCGACAGGCTGCGGGTCCTGGCCCCTCATGCCGTCACGTCGGCGCGGCGTCACTCGCGCTGGTGGGCCTGGTTGGTCCCAGTCGTGCTGATCCTGGGTTCGACGGGGGTCCTGCTCATGCTGTCCGCGGCGGCCGCTCGCGCGGTGTGGCAGCGGGATGCGCCCTCCCGGCGCCGGCGCCTCGAGGACGCGCAGGTACGTCGGGCGGCACCTCTGGCGTACGACCTCCTGGCGACGTGCCTGGAGGTCGCGCTGTCGCTGCCGGCAGCCTCCCGCGTCGTCGCGCTCTCGGTGGGGCTCCCGGTTGCGCCACTGCTGGACACGTTGGCCGAAGCCCTTGAACGAGGCGCCTCACTCCAAGACGCGGCGGGACCGATGTCCGAGGGCCCGCTTGCGGATCTCGGTATGGCCCTGGTCGCTGCCGAAAGTGGCGGGCCCGGTCTGGGATCCGCGTTGCGCACCCTCGCGGCAGAGGAGCGCGCAGCGGCGGGCGCGGCCGCGCGGGCGAGCGCAAAGCGCGCGGGGGTCTGGGCCGTTGGGCCCCTCACGCTCTGCTTCCTGCCGGCGTTCGTGCTGGTCGGCGTCGTACCGGTGGTGGCCGGCCTCCTCGCCGACTTGCCCCACTGAGCTTCGATTCCCGCCCTGCCCGCGCAGGTGCACCCTCTGCCCACCCTGCCGGCGCGCTCACCTTGCCACCCCGCTCACCCTGCCCACGCCGCCCACCCGCTGCGCCGCGCTGTCCACAGGCCCCCCGTTGTCCACAACTTGCCCCGCGTTCTCCATGCGCCGCCTGGCGAACCGCGAACGTGGTCAGTGCCCGGCCGACCCTTCCGGCCGCGGCGCCCGATTCGACGACGAGGAGTCGAGACATGCGACGACGAATGCGGCCGTGGACGGATGCCGGGATGACGACGGCGGAGTACGCGATCGGCACACTCGCGGCCTGCGCGTTCGCTGGAGTCCTGATCAAGATCTTGACGAGCTCAACCGTCGGCGGCCTGTTGTCGGGGCTCATTGCGAAAGCTCTGTCGGTCGCGTCGTGAGACGACCGTTGTCCGGCAGGCTCCGGGTCAGCCGTGCGGCCGAACTGGCCGGCCGATGCGATCGAGGCACGGTAACCGCGGAGCTGGCCGTGGCGTTTGTCGCGGTGGGCTTCCTCCTCAGCGTGGCAATGGGAGCCGTCGGCGTCGCCGTGTCACAACTGGCCTGTGTCGACGCGGCCCGCGCGGGCGCGCGACTGGCGGCTCGCAGCGAGTCGGCCGGCGCCGTCGGGATGTCCGCCGAGATCCGCGCCCCCGCCGGCGCCACCGTCACCGTGGAGAGGTCGGGGCGCACAGTGCGCGTCACGGTCCAGACGCTTGTCCGCTTGGTGGCGCCCCTTCCTCCGGTCGCCGTCTCCGCCACGGCCGTGGCCTCGGTGGAGGGGTTGTCGTGAAAGGCCGGCGTCAGGCGGATGAGGGGTCCGCCTCGGTCCTCGTGGTGGCGTTGGTCGCGTTCGTCACCGGACTGACCTTCTCGGCCTTGTCGCTCGCGGAGGTCCGCATCGCGCGGCATCGGGCGGCGGCGGCAGCCGATCTCGCGGCAGTCGCGGGCGCCGCTGCGTGGCCGGCCTCCCCGAGCGCGATGTGCGCCCGGGCCCGTGAGGTCGGGACCCTCAATGGGGCAGTTGTGACGGAGTGCCGTCCCGACGGCAACGCGGTCTCGGTCCACGTCACGGTCGGCGTTCCAGGAGCACTTCCGCTCGGCACGGTGGTCTCAGCACGGGCGCGTGCGGCGCGGGACGCCGTTGCGCCACTCGTGGCATTGGCAACGGAGGCCCCGCGGGCGGACCGATCAGTCCCGCGGCCCCCGCTCGAGCAGTCACCCCAAGCGCTCCCGGCACTGTCCGTCGGACGGTCCCCGGTCAAGCGGATGGCCGCGCCATGAGGCGCGGCCATCCTGGGGTTCGTCGTTGCTCAGCGCGGGTTGCGGCCCGACTCGGAGCCGGTCTCGACGTCGGTGCGGGCGACGGTGGGTTCGGCCGGGTAGGCCACCGGCGCGTTGTACGTGTCGTCGCCATGGCGGGGGAGGTAGCCCTCGGCATTCACGTCCTGTCCTTTCACGAAGGCCGCCGAATCCTGCACGGGGCGGACGACTCCCTGGTCATCCACCACGCGGTGTTCGACGACAGCCGGGCCACTCGCCTGCGCCTGTCGCTCCTCCAGCTCGCGGGCCAGGCGTTCGTTCTCGAGTCGCAACTCCTCGGCTTCGGTGCGCGAAGTGACAACCACTTGCTTGGTCTCGCGGCGCCGACGGTTCGCCCGCCCGAGACCGCCGAAGAGCATGACAAGGCCGAGCGCGAAGAGCAGGCCTGCAATTGCGCCCAACGCCACCCAGCGGCCCACGCTCATGGTGTTCGTCGCGCCGAGGACGTTGAGCGTGGCCGGGTCGGAGGCGTTGAGGACAGCGGAGGCGATGAAGGCGCCCGTTGCCAGCGCGATGATCAGTCCGAGGACCGCCATGGAGTCACCGTTCTTTCCCGTCGATTGCGACGGCGAGTGGGGGACGTTGTCTGGCGAGGCCTTACCCGCGCGACACGGTTCCCACGCCCCGAGGCTCGACCGGGGCGCTGCTCAGGCGTGGCTGGCGGTGCTGGCGGGATGGCGCAGGAGGAAGGAGGTCAGCAGCCGCACGGCGCCGGCCTTGTCCAAGGGGTTGTTGCCGTTGCCGCACTTTGGCGACTGGACGCACGACGGGCACCCCGTCTCGCAGCGGCATTCGGCGATGGCATCCCGCGTCGCGGTCAGCCACGGCACGAGCCCGGCGAACCCGCGCTCGGCGAACCCCGCCCCGCCCGGATGCCCGTCGTACACGAAGACAGTCAGGCACCCGGTGTCGGGATGGCGAGCCGTGGACACCCCGCCGATGTCCCACCTGTCGCAGCTCGCGAACAGGGGCAGCAGGCCGATCGAGGCGTGTTCGGCGCCGTGGGCAGATCCGGGCACGTCCACCACATCGAGGCCCGCCTCGAGGAGGACGGCGTTGGACACCGCCCACCACACCGCCCGGGTGCGCAGGTTGCGCGCCGGGAGGTCGAGCGGTTCCTCGCCCAGCACCTCGCCGGACAGCAGGCGCCGCCGCTGAAAGGCGACCACCTGGTTCGTGACGTCCACGACGCCGAAGGAGGCGCTGGTCCCGTCGCCGAGGACCGCCGCGGACGTCTCCACCACCGCGATCTGCGTCACCTCGCGGGCGCTCGTCGTCAGCTCCGGGTCCCCAGGCCCGACGAGTGCCACGCAGTCGTCGAGGTCGAGCGCGTGCACGAGGAACGCCTCGCCCTGGTGCAGGTAGATGGCGCCGGCGTGGGCTGTCGAATGCGCGGCCGCGTTGTCGACGGTGCCGAGCAGCCGACCGTCCTCGGCGTTGACGAGGCGGACCGGTGCGCCGCCGGTGCCGCGCAGGTCGGCCAGATCCGTGGCGCGTTCCTGTTTCGTCCAGAACCAGCCGGCCGGCCGTCGCCGCAGCCAACCCTGGTCCGTGAGGGTGGTCGCCATACGCTCCAGGTCAGGCCCGAAGAACGTCGTGTCCGACTCCGACAAGGGCAACTCCTGCGCCGCCGCACACAGGTGCGGGCCGAGGATGTAGGGGTTCGTGACGTCGAACACCGTCGCCTCCACCGGACGCCCGAGCAGTGCGTCCGGGTGGTGGACCAGGTAGGTGTCGAGTGGTTCGTCCCGGGCGATGAGGGCGACGAGCGAGTCGCCACCGGTGCGCCCTGCCCGCCCCGCCTGTTGCCAGAACGAGGACAGGCGACCGGGGTAGCCGACCATGAGCACCGCGTCCAGGCCGGCGACATCGACGCCGAGCTCGAGCGCCGTCGTCGCGGCGACGCCCAGCAACTCGCCCGACAGCAACGCCCGCTCCAGGGCGCGGCGCTCCTCGGGCAGGTAGCCCCCGCGGTAGGCCGCGACGCGGCCCGCCAACTCCGGCACCGCGTCGAGGAGCAACCGACGGGCCGCCGCCGCGACCGCCTCGGCCCCGCGACGCGACCGCACGAAGGCGACGGTCCGCACGTCGTCGATCGCCAGATCAGCGAGCATCCCCGCCGCCACGGCCGTCGCCGACCGGCGCAGCGGCGCGCCGCTCTCCCCGGTGAACTCGCTGAACGGGGGCTCGCACAGCACGACGTCGACGGCGCCGCGGGGCGAACCGTCCACCGTCACCCCCCGGACCGGCGCACCGATGAGACGGGAGGCGGACTCCGCCGGGTCGGCCACCGTCGCGGAGGCGAAGATGACGACGGGCGCGGCCCCGTAATGCTCCGCGACCCGCCGCAACCGCCGCAGCACCAGCCCGACGTGCGAGCCGAACACGCCGCGGTAGGCGTGGCATTCGTCAACCACGATGTAGCGGAGCCGGCGCAGGAAGGGGGCCCACCGCTCGTGTCCCGGGAGCAGCGCGTGGTGGACCATGTCGGGGTTGGTGAGCAGGAGGTTCGCGTGGGCGCGCGCCCAGGCACGCATTTCCCGCGAGGTGTCGCCGTCGTACGTCGTGGCGCGCACGCCGGGCATGTCCAGCTCGCAGATCCG
>JAVEEB010000310.1 GCA_030840665.1 Frankiaceae bacterium
CGATCGCACGAGCGGCCAATCGTCATCGGCGAACCACGCGGCGTCGGTGCTCACATAGCGCCGCTTGTCCGCGATCCGCACGATCGCCTCGGCCAACGAGCGAAGCAACCAGGCCTCCTGGTCGTCCCGCAGACTGCGGCCGATCACGTCGATGCCCCGCGACTCCCAACCCATGTCGTCGACGAGCCAGGTCACAGCGTCGGCGATGTTGGGCACCCGCGGGTCCCAACGACCGTCGATCAGCTCGGGCACCGAGGCGGCGACGACCTCGAGGCCGGCGACGACGTCCATCCGCCAACCGGGCCAGGCCACGTCCATGGCCGAACGATAGCGACCGGAGTCCGGAACCCGAGCCGTCAGCCGGCCGAGACCGCCGACAGGGTCGCGCCCGCGATCGCCTCGCGGTAGGTGTCCACGAGCCCGGCGGCGGTGACCGACCAGCTGAACTCCGCGGCATGGGCGGCAGCGCCCGCCGACAGCCGCGCCCGCCACGGCTCGTCCTGCGCCAGGTCCGTGAGGACGCGCGCGTAGGCAAGCGGGTCGTGGCCCTCGACGAGAACCCCGCTGCGGCCACTCGACACGGCCGTACGCAGACCGCCCACGGCCGCCGCGACGACGGGGGTGCCACACGCTTGAGATTCCAGTGCCACAAGGCCAAAAGATTCGTTGTACGACGGAACGACCGTCACGGTGGCCGCCCGGTACACGCCGGCCAACTCGTCCGGGGTGACCGGCGGCAGCAGCAGCACGCGGTCCGCGATCCCGAGGTCGGAGGCAAGCTTGCCGAGCCAATCGGGCCGGCCGGTGCCGCTCCCGCTCGCGCCGCCCACGATGAGGACTGTCAACCGGGTGCGCAGCGACGGGTCGCGCGCGACCATCTCGGCGGCCGCGCGCAGCAGCACGTCCGGCGCCTTCAACGGCTGGATCCGACCGACGAACAGCAGCACCACCGCGTCATCGGAAATGCCGAGGCGGCGGCGAACCGCCCGCCCACTTCCCGGCCGGAATCGGTCGAGGTCGACACCAGGCGCGATGGTCACCACCTGGTCCGGGTCTGCGTCGTACAACTCGATCAGCTGGCGCGCCTCGTCGTCCGTGGACGCCACCAGCTTGTCGGCCGCCGCGACGACCTGCTCCTCGCCGATGACGCGGGCGGTCGGCTCGGGCGAGTCGCCGTCGGCGAGCGCGGCGTTCTTGACCTTGGCCATCGTGTGCATCGAGTGCACGAGCGGCACGCCCCAGCTCTCCTTCGCCAGCCAGCCCACGTGCCCCGACAGCCAGTAGTGCGAGTGGACGACGTCGTACGAGCCGGCTCGAATCCCGTCCGCGAACAGCCCGGACGTGAACGCGCACAGCTGCGCCGGGAGCTCGTCCTTCGGCAGGTCCTGCAGGGGTCCGGCAATGATGTGGCGCACCGTCACGCCGTCCGCGACCTGCACGACCGGGGGCAGCCCGGCGCGGGTTGCGCGGGTGAAGATGTCGACCTCGATGCCCATCGCGGCGATCCGCCTGGAGACCTCGTCGATCCAGACGTTCATGCCGCCGGCATCGCCGACGCCCGGCTGATCGAGCGTCGAGGTGTGCACAGACAGGGTTGCCACGCGGCGCGGCAGGTCGTTGTGCCGCGAACGCCGGCGGATCCCGCTGGGCAACGCCACGCCATTCTCCGTTCGCCACTTATCGCGGATGTAGTGCCCGATTCAACGATCGATCCCAGGAGGGACGTTCCCACACCGCGCTCGGTGCAACGCCGGACGGGGCCTCAATTCATCCCGGAAGTCAGCGGCGGCGATGCGCTGCGCGGTAGCGCTCGATCACCTGATGGGAAACGCCGCCCCTGCGCGACACCGGGAGGCCCTCGTCAAGCGCCCACGTGCGGATCGCCTCGAGGTCCTCGTGCGGCTGGAGCGGGAGCGCGCCGCGGCCCAGACCCGCGGCCGAGCGCCTGCGGTGGGCGTCGGCGCCCGCGGCCAGATAGGGCTCCAGCACCTTCGCCAATTCCGCCCGGTGCTCGCCGCAGATCTCTATCGCCGGCACCCGTCGACGCCCGAATGTGACGATCACCGTGTCTTCCGCCGGCACCACGCGAGAATCGGGGAGTGACAGGCAGACGGAGCACGGCTTCGGGGCGCGTGGACGAGACAACATCGCCCTATTGTCCGCCTTGTCCGGATCGCGACGGGCAATGAGGCCCGTCGGGGCGGTCACCCGGGGCACCACCGCGCCCAATCGGCTGCGCCGGATCGACCGCTGGACAATCGCGTCGTACGGCGACCTCCTCCGCTCGACCGCGTCACCGCTGGTCGTCGACCTCGGCTTCGGTGCGTCCCCGGTCACGACGGTGGAATTCGCCGACCGCCTGCGGCTGGTGCGGCCGGGCCTTGACGTATTGGGCCTGGAGATCGACCCCGTTCGCGTGCTCGCGGCGCAGCCGTTCGCCCGGCCGGGACTCTCGTTCGCGCGGGGCGGATTCGAGGTGCCGTCCCCGCGGCGTCCAGTGCTGGTGCGGGCCCTCAACGTGCTGCGTCAGTACGACGAGGCGGACGTGGGCGCGGCTTGGGGGCTCATGCAAACGCGCCTCGCCCCGGGCGGGGTGCTCGTCGAGGGCACCTGCGACGAGCTGGGCCGTCTCGCGTCGTGGGTGGCCGTCAGCCCGGAGGGGCCGCAGACCTTCACGGCCGCTGCGCGCCTCGGCAGCCTGGGCCGACCCTCGGAGCTGGCCGAGCGCCTGCCCAAATGCCTCATCCACCGCAATGTGCCGGGCGAGCCGGTCCACGCACTCTTCCGGGACCTCGACCGAGCGTGGGACGTTCACGCGTCGCTGGCCGTTTTCGGGGCGCGGCAACGGTGGCTGGCCACGATCGCCTCGATACGGGAGACCGGGTGGCCGGTGCTGGGCGGTCAGGTGCGGTGGCGCCTCGGTGAGGTGACGTTGCCGTGGTCGGCCGTGGCCCCGGCGTAGGCGGTGCTCCCCACGACATGCGAGCGTTGCTGGCATGACCGACGTCCCCCAGCACCAGCACACCGTCTCCAACGGCAAGCGCGACGTGACGCTCGATGAGCTCGCAACCACGCAGCCCGGCCTCGACCGGCTGATGGCCGAGATCGGGCCGCGGATGCACCGCCTCTACTACTCCGGCCTCGCGGGCAACTGGCCGGCCGCGGTGTACTTCTACCGCTCGACCGTCAAGCAACTGCGCCTCGCCGCTTGGTCGCGCCCGAAGTACGCGGAATCGATCGAGCGCTACGTCACCGACGACTGCGCGCCCGTCGCCGCGGCCATCAAGGACAGGGACCGCGACTCGTTCCTCGCTGCGTACCAGCGCATGGTGGACCGTGCCAACGCCTACCACGACACGTTCGGCTACGGCTTCCTCGTCTGGAAGACGCCCGATCACCCACCGGAGGACCTCGACCTCACGCCGGCGACGCCCCCGCCCGCCGAGTGAGGCACCGGCCAGCCGGCGGAACCCTCAGGGGTCGCCGTACGTAGTTCTGGAGGAGAAGTGTCCCGCCCCGGCCCGCCGGGATCACCGCCGTCGGAGGATGTCGCACCGTGCACGTCCCGCTCTGGGCCTGGCTCGCTTTCGTCGCGCTGATCCTCGTGCTCATCGTCGTCGACCTGCTCGCGCACAACCGCAAGGGCGACGTCACGATGAGGTCGGCGGCGTTGTGGTCGGTGCTCTGGGCCGTGCTCGGGCTCGCGTTCACCTTCGTGATCTGGGCGGCCTACGGCCGCGAGCGTGCCGGTGAGTACGTCGCCGGCTATCTCATCGAGCGCGCCCTGGCGATCGACAACCTGTTCGTCTTCGCGCTCCTCATGAACGCCTTCTCCGTCCCGCGCCGCGCTCAGCACAAGGTGCTCATGTACGGCGTGGTCCTCGCCCTGGTGTTCCGCGCCGTGTTCATCGGGCTCGGGGCGGCGCTGATCGAGCGGTTCGAATGGACGCTGTTCGCCTTCGGGCTCTTCCTCATCTACACGGCCGTGAAGCTGCTGCGTCACGACGAGATGGAGGTCGACCCGGCGCGCAATCCGCTGCTGCGTCTGATCCGCAAGCGCGTACCGATGACGGAGGAGTACGTCGGGGACAAGGTCACCGTCGTACAAAATCGTAGGAGGCTCTTCACCCCGCTGCTGGCGGTGCTCGTCGTCGTCGGGACGACCGATGTCGTGTTCGCCGTTGACTCGATCCCCGCCATCTTCGCCATTACGACCGAGACGTTCGTCGTGTTCACGTCGAACGCGTTCGCCGTGCTCGGGCTCCTCGCGACGTACTTCCTGCTCGCCGGAATGATGGACCGGTTCACCTACCTGAACTACGGCCTGGCCGGTGTTCTGGCCTTCGTCGGGGCCAAGATGCTGCTGGTCGACCCGCCGTTCACCAACTGGTCCACGCACCTGCCCATCGGCCTCAGCCTCGGCGTCATCGCCGTGTGCATCGGCACCTCGATCGCGGCGAGCCTGCGGCGACCTCTGCGCCCGCCTCTGGCGTGAGCGAGGCCTCGCAGGCGTGGACACGGGCGCTGTCACTTTCAGAGTGAGCAACGTGGGTTCGTGTCATCGCGCCGCGGGTGGGGAAGCATCGCGACATGACTCTGGCGATCTTGCGCGGTGGCGCACACGATGGAAAAACGACCGACGTTGCGGACGGCGTCACGCGACTGGTGACGGTCTCCGACGCCCCGGGACTCCTCGACGTGTACGAACTCCTCGACGACGAGACCCACGTGGCCGCCGACACGGACGATCCTGAGTTCGTCTTCGAGTTCACCAGCCAGGAGCCCGCGGGTTCCATCGCGCCGGAGATGCTGCACATGCCCGGCCCGGCCTATGGCGACGGCGACGGGCACCTCGGGGCCGGTGATGTTTACGTCGACCCTGCGGACCTGCTCGCAGCCGAGCAGTCCGCGCACGCCGCGGGCGACGACGTCGACGAGTCCCACCTGCGCTGACCCCGCACGGCCGCCGACCCGCCGCCTCCTGGATGTCACTCGTTCGCGCGGTTAAGCGTCTCGGCCGATTCGCCGAGCTTGAATACGCACCGGTCCAACCGGTGGCAACAGACGGTCCGGCCGTTGTATCGGCGAGGCAACTGGAGGGCGCATGCTGGTGCTCACTGCACTGCTTGTGCCCTGCGGTCTGCTGGTCTTGATGATGGCAATGCAACAGGTGCAGGAACGGCTGCTGCCGCCGGTCGGCCCGGCGGACATGGTGAACCTGGCGACCACCGTTGAATTGCCGGGATCAGCGTCGGCCGCCGCCTCGCCGTCCGAGCGGCTGATCGTCGTGATCCCCGCTCAGGTGGCCTACGAGCCGAGCGAGTCCGTGGTCGGCAGCGCGTCGCTGACGTCCGCCTCGCCGTCCCGGTAGCGCCGAGCCACTTCTGCGTGGCAGGCATCGACGACCCGCTGGATCTCCCGGCGCCGCTCGGAGATCATGTGCTCCTCGTCGCGGAGCATCGTCAGCGCCCGGGTGAGTTCATCGTCGGTGCGCGTCGGCACGTCCGAGAGCTGCAAGTCGGCGATCAGGGCCTCCAACCGGCGGCGGTGGGAGTCGGCGCGGGACGGCTCGGCGGCGTTGTGGCGGCCGAGGCCACGCGGGCCGCCACTCGGCGCATCCGCCAGCAGCCGGGGCAAGTCGTCCACGAGGCTGCCGGAGCCTTCTCCGCGTCGCCGGGCCAGCTCGCCCTGCACGATGTCCATCCGTCCCTGCAACATGCGCCGCAAGTAGGAGACGTCGGTCTCTTCCTGCTCGGCTTCGATCCGCATCGCGCGCAGCTCGGGGAGGGGCAACTCGCCCAGTCCGGCGAGGTAGTCATCGGCCAGCACGCGGTCGACGCGGCGGTGGCCGCCTGGGAGGACTTCTTCCGACACGAGCTCCTCCTTGGGTGGCGACCAGGACCGGCCGCCGGGTCTCGGAGCACAGCCTAGGTCACGCCGGCCCTTCCGCGCAGGCAGCGTTGCGCTCGCGCGGCGGGTCACGAATATTCGGGCGGTTTCCACTCTCATGCCGGAGGCATTTGCGAGCGATAGAGAACCAGAGCAATTCATGCGTACGCACGCGCGAACGCACTCAACACATTGCGTCCACGTGCCGATGCCAACGGAGCGGACGGCGGAGTCGAGATGAGAAGGAGGTCGCTGTGCTGAAGGGCGACCTCCACACCACCCCTCTGTCCACCACGTTGCGGGATCTCGC
>JAVEEB010000387.1 GCA_030840665.1 Frankiaceae bacterium
TTCTACCTCATGAGCCGCGGCATGACCGAGGACGAGGCCATGGCGATGATCGTGCGCGGCTTCGTCGAGCCGATCGCGCGTGAACTGCCGATGGAGTACGCGCTCGAGCTCAACCGCCTGATCGAACTGCAGATGGAAGGGGCCGTGGGCTGACCGTGGTTGTCGAAGAACGCGAGATCACGGTTGGCGGGGACGCGCGTCCCGCCCGATTCACGTCGTACGACGTCGAGGATTTTCCTGTCCCCACTGGCCGTGAGGAGGAGTGGCGCTTCACGCCGCTCAAGCGCCTCAAGGGCTTGCTCAAGGGTGCGGACGCCGACGGCAAGGTCCAGATCGACGTCGACGGTCTCGGCGACGGTGTGACGGTCACGTCGATCGAACGCGACCACCCGCTCGTCGGCTCGGTGCTGTCACCGGTCGAACGCATCAGTGCGATCGCCTTCGCCGGCTTCACGTCCGGCACCCTCATCAGCGTGGCGAAGCGGGCCGTCGTGGAGCAGCCCGTCACGGTCACGCTGCGCGGCGAGGGCGGCACCGCGTATGGCCATCTCGTTCTCGATGTCGGCGACGAGGCCTCGGCCACGATCGTGCTCGACCACAGCGGCTCAGCCACCTACGCGCAGAACGTCGAGATCCGCGTCGGCGCCAACGCCTCCCTGACCCTGGTCACGGTGCAGGACTGGGCGCGCGACACCGTCCACGTCGGCTACCACGCGGCGCTCGTCGGCCGCGACGCCCGCTTCCGGTCGTTCACCGTCACGTTGGGCGGCGACCTCGTGCGCCTCGCGCCGACCGTCCGGTACGCCGGTTCGGGCGGCGACGCGGAGTTGCACGGCCTCGTCTTCGCGGACGCCGGTCAGCACCTCGAGCACCGCACGCTGATCGACCACGAGACGCCGAAATGCCGCAGCCGCGTGGCCTACAAGGTGGCGCTGCAAGGCGAAGGCGCCCACACCGTGTGGATCGGCGATGTGGTGGTCCGCAAGGCGGCCGAGGGCATCGACACGTACGAACTCAACCGCAACCTCGTGCTGAGTGAGGGCGCGCGCGCCGACAGCGTGCCGAACCTCGAGCTCGAGACCGGCGAGGTCGAGGGCGCCGGCCACGCGAGCACGACCGGCCGCTTCGACGACCAGCAGCTCTTCTACCTGCAGAGCCGCGGCATCCCCGCGGTCGAGGCCCGCCGCATGGTCGTGCGCGCGTTCTTCGCCGAGGTCATCGCGAAGGTGCCCGTCGAGCACCTGCGCGATCGCCTCACCGGCCAGATCGAGGCGGAGCTCGAAGGGAGCGGCGTGTGACCGAGTTCGTTCGCGCGTGCTCCGTCGCCGACATCGCGGACGGCAAGCCCTTTCGTGTCGACATCGGCGATGTGCCGATCGTCATGGTGAAGGACAAGCACGGCACATACGCCTTGTACGACGAATGCACCCACGCCGCCGTCGCCCTCAGCGAAGGTGACGTCGACCACGGCAGCATCGAATGCTGGTTGCACGGCTCGCGTTTCGACCTCGCGACCGGCAAGCCGAAGTCGCTGCCCGCCACCCAGCCCGTCCAGGTTTTCCCGACCCGTATCGACGGCGACGACGTGTTCGTCGCTCTTGGAGAGATCACTGCATGAGCACGCTCGAGATTCGCGACCTGCACGTCGCCGTCGAAGACAAGCAAATCCTCAACGGCGTCGACCTTTCCGTGTCCTCCGGTGAGATCCACGCGATCATGGGGCCCAACGGCTCCGGCAAGTCGACGCTGGCCTACGCCATCGCCGGCCACCCCAAATACACGATCACCCGCGGCAGCGTGACGCTCGACGGCGCCGACGTGCTCGACATGACCGTCGACGAGCGTGCCCGCGCGGGTCTGTTCCTCGCGATGCAGTACCCGGTCGAGGTGCCGGGCGTATCGGTCTCGAACTTCCTGCGCACCGCGGTGACGGCCGTACGCGGCGAGGCGCCCAAGATCCGCACGTGGGGCAAGGACGTCAAGAACGTCATGACCAAGCTGCAGATGGACCCGACGTTCGCCGAGCGCTCCGTCAACGAGGGCTTCTCGGGCGGCGAGAAGAAGCGTCACGAGATCGTGCAGCTCGACCTCCTGCGCCCGAAGATCGCGATCCTCGACGAGACCGACTCCGGCCTCGACGTCGACGCGCTGCGCACCGTGTCCGAGGGCGTCGTCCGCGTGCACGCGGAGAGCAACCTCGGCGTGCTGCTCATCACGCACTACACGCGGATCCTGCGCTACATCAAGCCGCAGTTCGTGCACGTGATGTCGGCCGGCCGCATCGTCGAGGAGGGTGGCGAGGAGCTCGCCGCCCAGCTCGAGGACGAGGGCTACGCCCGCTTCGGTGGGGGACCGGTGCTCACGCCGGCCGAGCCGCGCCCGTCCGTCGACGGTGTCCTGCCGGGCGCGAGCGGCGGCGGCAACTAGCCATGCCCGCCTTCGATGTCGAGACGATCCGCAAGGACTTCCCAGTCCTCGAGCGGACCGTCGCGGGCGGCAAGGCACTGGTCTACCTCGACAATGCGGCGACGTCGCAGAAGCCGGCCGCGGTGCTGGACGCCGTGCGCGACTACTACGAGCGGTCCAACGCGAATGTGCACCGCGGCGTGCACACCCTCGGCGAGGAAGCGACAGCCTTGTACGAAGGGGCCCGCGACCTGACGGCCTCGTTCATCAACGCGGCGGATCGTAGCGAGGTCGTCTTCGCGAAGAACGCGACGGAGGGCATCAACCTGCTCGCGTACGCGATCGGCAACGCGGCCCCCGGGTCGGCGCTGGCGGTCGGCCCGGGCGACGAGATCCTCATCACCGAGATGGAGCACCACTCCAACATCGTGCCGTGGCAGCTGCTCGCGCAGCGCACGGGCGCGACGCTGCGCTGGCTCGGGCTCACCGACGACGGTCGCCTGGACCTGTCGAATCTGGACGAACTCCTCAACGCACGCACGAAAATCGTCTCGTTCGTCCACCAGTCGAACATCCTCGGCACGATCAACCCGGTCGAGCCGATCGTCCGCCGCGCTCGTGACGTCGGCGCGCTCGTCTTCCTCGACGGCTCGCAGTCGGTGCCGCACCACGCGGTGGACGTGCAGGCCCTCGGCGTCGACGCGCTCGTGTTCACGGGCCACAAGATGCTCGCGCCGACCGGCATCGGCATCCTGTGGGCCAGGCGTTCGCTGCTCGACGAGCTGCCGCCGTTCCTCGGCGGGGGCGAGATGATCAGCGAGGTGACGATGGCCGCCTCGACGTACGCGGAGCCGCCGCACAAGTTCGAGGCCGGCACCCCGCCGATCGCCGAGGCCGTCGGGCTGGGCGCGGCCATCCGCTACCTCACTGACATCGGCATGGACGCGATCGCGGAGCACGAGGCCGCGATCACGTCGTACACCCTTGACGCTTTGAGGAGCGTGCCCGACCTGCGCATCATCGGTCCGGACACGACGCAGGCTCGCGGCGGCTCGATTTCCTTTGCCATGAAGGGCATCCACCCGCACGACGTCGGGCAGCTGCTGGACACGTATGGGGTCGCTGTGCGGGTCGGCCACCACTGCGCGCGCCCCGTGTGCGTCCGCTTCGGGGTGCCGGCCACGACGCGGGCATCATTCGCGCTCTACACCACCACGGCGGAGATCGACGCGCTCGTGGAAGGTCTGGGGCATGTCCGGACGTTCTTCGGGAGGTGATGCAGACATGAGCCAGCCCTCGTTCGACCCCCTGTACCAGGAAATCATCCTGGACCACTACCGCCAGCCGCGCCATTGCGGCCTGCGGGACGCCTACGACGCCGAGGTTCACCACGTGAACCCGACGTGCGGCGACGAGGTGACGCTGCGCCTGCAGCTCGACGGCGACCGCCTGGCGGACGTCTCGTACGACTGCGAGGGCTGCTCGATCAGCCAGGCAAGCGTCTCGGTGATGACGGAGCTCGTCATCGGCAAGTCCGTCGCCGATGCGCAGACCGTGCACGACGCCTTCCTTGCCTTGATGCAGTCGAAGGGCCAGGGCGAGCCGGACGAAGCCGTCCTGGAAGACGCTGTCGCCTTCAGCGGCGTCTCGCGCTACCCCGCGCGGGTCAAGTGCGCACTGCTCGGCTGGATGGCGTTGCGGGACGCGACAGCGCGCGCCCAGGCCGGCATGCGGGAGACTGCAGAAATCGTCACGACCACCGAAGGAGGGGCCGCATCATGACCGAAGTAGTCGCGATCGAGGAGCAGTACGACGAAGTGGTCGAGGCCATGAAGGACGTGGTCGACCCGGAGCTCGGTATCAACGTCGTCGACCTCGGCCTCCTGTACGGCGTCCTGGTCGACGACGAGAAGACCTGCTTCCTCGACATGACGCTCACGTCGGCGGCTTGCCCGCTGACGGATGTCATCGAGGACCAGACGCGGGCCGCGCTGGCGCACCTCGTCGATGACGTGCGCATCAACTGGGTGTGGATGCCGCCGTGGGGCCCCGACAAGATCACCGACGAAGGTCGCGAGCAGCTGCGGGCCCTCGGCTTCAACCTGTAGAGGGCTTGCTGCTAGTTGATGGCGCGCACTCCGGGCATTCCGGCACGCGGGACCGGCATCGGTGCGCGACGTGATGTGAACCAGGTGTCGAAGGCTTCGATCGGCATGGGCCGGCCCAGGAGATACCCCTGCGCGAGGTCGCAGCCGGCATCTCGCAGTGCGTCCCATTCCTCGACCGTCTCGACACCTTCCGCGACGATCGTCAGTCCCAGGCTCTTGGCGAGCTGCACCGACGAGCGCACGACGATCGCCGCGCGCTCCTGGAGCAACATGCGCTGCACGAACTCCCGGTCCAGCTTGAGCTCGTCGACCGGCAGGTCGCACAAGTAGGACAGCGACGAGTAGCCGGTGCCGTAGTCATCGATCGACACCCGCACGCCACTCTCGCGCAGCAGATCGAGGGTTCCCGCGCCCTGCTGGCGGTCGAGCACCAGGTCCTGCTCGGTGATTTCCAGCATCAGCATGTGCGGGTCGACGTCGTGCAACTGGAGCTTTGCCTGGACGAAGGCGGGGAAATCGGGGTCCCGGATGTCGTCCGCGGTGATGTTCACGGACACGCAGATGTGCAAGTCGGCCGCCGCCCAGATCGCCGCCTGCCGCACCGCGGTCTCCAAGACGTGTTCCGTGAGCCTGCGCATCAGCCCGGCCTGCTCGGCGAGGGGAAGGAAGACGGGCGGTACGAGTGTCCCGAGTCGCGGGTGCTGCCAGCGCACGAGCGCCTCGACCCCGACCACGGCACCTTCGACGAGTGTGGCCTTGGGTTGGTAGAACAGGACGACCTCGCCGTTGTCGAGCCCGGTGCGCAGCTCCTGGATCAACAACAGGCGCTCCGTGTCACGCAGGTCGAGGCTCTCTTCGAACACGACCACGCCGGCCCGGTCGGTGCGGCCCCGATACATCGCGGTGTCGGCGAAGCGCAGCAGGTCGCTGACGTCGGCCGTGTGGAGAGGTGACCCGGCGATGCCGATCGTGGCGCTCACCACGACTTCGGCGCCGGCCAGGTCGGTCGGCAGCGCGATTTCGGCCCGCAACCGATCGGCCACGGCGAGCACTTCGGCCAGGTCGACAGACTGCAGGAGCACGTCAAACTGACCGCCGGCGATGCGCGCGAAAAGGTCGACCGGTCGCACCGTGGCCACGAGGCGCGGGCCGAGGTGCGTGATGAGGTCGTCGCCGGCCTGGTGGCCCAACGTGTCATTGATGTCCCTGAACAGGTCGACGTCGACGCTGAGAATCCACACGCGAGTGGCGCGGTTGGCCTCGACGGCGGCCCGCGCCACCCGGAACAGCTCGCGGCGGTTGGCGAGGCCGGTGAGGTCATCGGTGGCGGCTTCCCGGCGGGCGTCGCTGAGGGCCCGCAGTTGCCGCAGGGTCTCGGACGTGCGGCCGGCGGCGAGGACGAGGGTGACCGCGGCGAGCACGACGGCCAGCGTGCTGCCGCGCGACCAGTGGTCGCGGATCAGGACGAAGAGCGCGGCCCCAGTGAACGCGTAGGGGATGACCAGGATCCGCCACGTCGGGGCGGCGGCCGTCGTTTCCTGGCCGGGGGGCTGCCAGGCGGCAAGCGCGACGACGAGGCCGCTCAGCACCCACAGCGTGTCCAGCCAGGTGCCGATCGTGTAGGTGCCGCTGGCGGTTCTGGTGAGCAGGATCGTGTCGGCCGTCATGTAGAGCAGTTGCGCGAGGATCAACGCCACCCAGGTCCGGGACAGGTGCAACCGACCCGTGACCGCCAGCACCGCGACCGCCATGCCGAGCAGCAGCTCGTCGCCGATCGGGTAGGCGGCATTAGTAACGACCTGCGCCGCGGACCCGTTGAGGTGCGACAGCAGCGGCCCGACGAAGAACTGGACGACAACCGCACACGCGCCCATGCCGGCGATGAGGCCGTCGATGAGGAAGCCGCTCTGCAACCGCCGCATGACCCGACGCCGGATGCGGATGACGAGGGCCGTCACCATCAGGGGGTAGAAGGCCAGCCACAGGAGGTCGGACGGACTCGGCACGGGCAACGCGATCCCACGCAGGGATTCGACCCAGTACACGATGGAGCCGGCCATCCATGACGTAATGGCGGCGCAGGCGAGGATCCAGACGGCGCGTTCTGCCTTGTGATGGAACGCCCGGGCGCCGGTCAGCCCCGCGGCGAAGATGTTGAGCGCGAGCGCCAGCCAGGTGGTGTCGAACCCGCCGAGGATGGGCGACATAGTCGACGCGATGTAGACGAGCGCCAGCGGCACGATGACCACCGGCGACCAGCGCACGTACGTCGGTACGCGCCAATCCGTCCTTTGCCGCGTCGCCGGTTTGGCTTCTCCCATAGAACGCCATTCGGCTTGTCTTGGCCGCGGCTTTACGCCGCTCCGCCGACGAGAATTACGCCATTCGGCCGATGACGACGCGGCCGGCTTGTGCCGACCACCTACCAGGGCGACTCGATGGCAATTCGCCACACGAGCGCCAAGACGCAGCCGACCGCGGTGAGCAGGGCCGGGAAGACGGCTGCCGTTCGCTCGAGAGCGTCCCCCGAGGTCGGCCGGCGCTCCGGAGCCACCGCGGCGACCAGCAGCCACGGCAGGAATGGCAGCAGGACGCGCTCCGCGTCCCCTCGCGACAGCCCGGTGGCCACCGCGAAGCCCAGGCCGATGCCGGCTCCGAGGAGGAACGGCCAGCCTGGCGTACGACGAATCTTGCGGGCGGAGGCGACGAGGGTCGGGCCGGAGACGGCGAGGACGGCCAGCACGTCGACCAGCAGCCAGGCGGGCAACGACTGCCGCGGTGACGTCCCCGAGACCTGCGCACGCGCCGCGGTGAAGCCGCTGCTCCAGGCGAATCCCGCGAGTTGTGCGCCGAATAGTGGCACCAGGAACGCAACCCCCGTGATGAGGTTCGGCAGGGGGCGGCGGCGCACGAAGTAGGTAATGACCACGGCGGCGGCCAGCAGCCAGGCGACGTAGCTGATGAGGCTGGCGATCCCGAGCAAGAAGCCGGCGGCTGCTGCCCAGGCCGGTGTCCTGTCCGGCTCCGAGCCCACGGTGCCGCACGCGATGGCGCCCGCCGTCAGGGTGAGGACGAGGCCGTCGATGCTTCCCGCCATCCAGATCGCGTACGGCGCGACCGCCAGAACGGGGGCGAGTCGGCGCGCCGCGGGCTCGTGACACAGGGACCGGACGGCGATGAGGACCAGCGGCACGGACAGGCACCCGGCCAGCGTCAGCGCGAGGCCCACGCCGGCGGCCGTGTGCAGGCCCAGGTGCTGCAGGCCCCACACGACGAGCGTCGCCCCGCGCGGCAGGCCCTCCGCGCCCGGCTGGGTGGCCGAGCGCAGATAAGCGCCGGGGGAGTCCCCGATGGCGCGTGCCGCGTCCGTGATGCCGCCGGGCACCGTGCGGCCGGCCAGGCCTCCCGTGCCGGCGAGTGCGAGCGACACCGTCCAGGCCGCGGAGACCAGGAATGCCCCGAGGAGGACAAAGGGCCAGGCCACGCGGTCCAACCAGCGGCGGAGACCACCGAGGACGACGAGGACCGCGATGACGGCAGCGACCGCGTCGGCAGCGTTGAGACGGAGGTGCCAGGCGCGTACGAAAGGGGAGAGCGCGCTGAACCGGGGTGCCTGCCAACGCCGGAGGAGATAGCTCAGGGCGAGGCCCACCGCAAGCGTGACCATCCAGATGACGATGTCGGACCACGGCGTGTGGCGGTCCTCGCGCGTGCTGCTGGGCCGCCGCTGCGGAGGGCGTTCGGCGGGCGGGGGCACGCCGCCACCGTAGCGATCGCAGGAACCTTCTCCCAACCAGGCCCACAAGCTGACCACAAACTGCCTTATCTGGTCCGCGGGGGTTTGCGCCCCCCGCCTAGCGGGTGATCATCGAAGAGTGTCGTGAACGCGGCGCATGCACAGAGAGTGGAGGCCGCATCGTGGCGGAACTGAAGAAGGGGAGCCGGGTCACCGGGTCGGAGCGCGACGAGCTCTCGACCGATCTGCGCAGCAAGTACGAGCAGGGCTCGAGCATCCGTGAACTGGCGGAGTCAACCGGCCGTAGTTACGGCTTCGTCCACCGCATGCTGAGCGAGTCGGGCGTCGACCTGCGCGGGCGCGGCGGCGCGACGAGGGGCCGCAAGCAAGAAGCCAGCTGACCGCTCAACTCAGCCCTCGCAGATCCGGCTGCCGCATGGCGGCCGGATCTCCAGGCCGTGCAGCGCGCGACTAACCTGTGCGGCAGGCGCGCCTGGGTTTTGCCATTGGGAAGTAGCTGGTCCCTCACGGTGTTGGAGCGACCGTCGACGCCGGAGGTGGCATGGATCCGAACTCGTGGCGCATGCTGCGGTCCTACCAGAGTGACTCGTCCGTCCTGGAGGACAAGCTCAAGCCCGGCATGTTGCGGCGTGTGTGGGGATTCGCCAAGCCGTACCACTCCTCGCTCGTGTTCTTCCTTACCGCGGTCGTCCTGGACTCCCTGACGGCTGTCGCCACGCCGTTGCTCTTCCGCCAGCTGATCGACCACGCCATCCCCGAGGGCCAGGCGACGCACTCCATTCGAGCCGTGGTGGTGATCGCCCTCGCCGTCGCGGGCCTGGCCGTGGTTGATGCGGCCCTGTCGCTCGTCGAGCGCTACTACTCGTCGCGCATCGGCGAAGGGCTCATTTTCGACCTGCGCACGCGCGTGTTCAATCACGTGCAGCGCATGCCGATCGCCTTCTTCACGCGCACGCAGACGGGGGCGCTGGTATCGCGGCTGAACAATGACGTCATCGGCGCGCAGCGCGCGTTCACGACGACGCTGTCCGGCGTGCTGAGCAACAGCGTGGCACTGGTCGCGACCGTCTCGGTGATGCTCACTTTGTCGTGGCAGATCGCGCTGCTGTCCCTCGTGTTGCTGCCGGTCTTCATCGTGCCGGCCAAGCGGGTCGGCAGACGGCTGCAGGCAATCACCCGCGAGAGCTACGACCTCAATGCCTCCATGAACGCGACCATGACGGAGCGCTTCAACATCTCGGGCGCCCTGCTCGTCAAGTTGTTTGGGCGCCCCGCCGCCGAATCGGCGTCGTTCAGCGTCCGTGCGGAGCGAGTGCGCGACATCGGCGTGCAATCAGCCATGTACGGCCGCACGTTCTTCGTCGCCCTCACCCTCGTGGCGTCCCTGGCGACCGCCCTCGTCTACGGCCTCGGCGGTGCCCTCGCGGTGCGGGGCTCCCTGACCGTCGGCACGATCGTCGCGTTGTCAGCGCTCCTCGGTCGCCTGTACGGGCCACTCACCGCCCTGTCGAACGTGCGGGTGGACGTCATGGCCGCGCTCGTCTCCTTCGACCGCGTCTTCGAAGTGCTCGACCTCGCGCCCGCGATCGACGAAAAGCCCGACGCGGTCGACCTGGCTCCGGACGCCCCCGGCCGGATCGAGTTCGAGGACGTGTGGTTCCGGTATCCGACGGCCGCCGAGGTCTCCCTCGCGTCGCTGGAATCCGTTGCCGTCCTCGACTCGGCGCCCGCGTCGACCGTGCTGCGCGGCGTTTCCTTCACCGCCGAGCCCGGGCAACTCATCGCCCTCGTCGGGTCCTCCGGGGCCGGCAAGACCACCATGTCGATGCTGCCGACCCGCATGTACGACGTACAACAAGGCACTGTCCGCGTCGGTGGGCAGGACGTCCGGGACCTGTCCCTGCAATCGCTGCGTGACGCTATCGGTGTCGTCACCCAGGACCCGCACCTCTTCCATGACACGCTCGGCAACAACCTGCGGTACGCGAAGTCCGATGCCACCGACGAGGAGCTGTGGGAAGCCCTCGACGCGGCGCAGGTCGGCGCACTCGTGCGCTCGTTGCCCGACGGGCTCGAGACGCTGGTCGGCGACCGTGGCTATCGACTGTCCGGCGGCGAGAAGCAACGAGTCGCCATCGCGCGCGTGCTGCTCAAGCGACCGCGCATCGTCATTCTCGACGAGGCCACCGCGCACCTCGACAGTGAGAACGAGGTCCTCGTCCAGCACGCGCTGCAAAAGGCGTTGGCGGGCCGCACGTCACTCGTCATCGCGCACCGGCTGTCGACCGTTCGCGACGCCGACCAGATCCTGGTGGTCGACGACGGGCGCATCGTCGAACGCGGAACGCACGACGAGCTCGTCGCTGCCGGGGGCGAGTACGCCGACTTGTACGGCACGCAGTTCGCCTCCCAGGCGGTCGGCGCGAACGCCACGCCGGAGTAGCGGCGTCAGGCGGTCTCGATGCCGAGACCGTCGGGCCCGTCGAGCACGGTGGCGGTGCCGTCGGCGGCGCAGTGCACGGCGAACTCCTGTCCGGCGAACCGCAGCCCCCGCACGGTCAGCTCGCCGAACGGCCCCGGGCGGCAAGGGCGCAGGACGAGGCGGCCCGCTGGGGCGTTCGGCTCGAAGCCGAGCGCGACCGTCAGAAGAGCGGCCGCGGATGCCGACGCCCACGCCTGCGGTCGGCACGAAGCGGGATAGGGCACCGGGTGGCCGAAGCCGCCGCTGCCCGCGTACAGCTCCGGCCAGTGGTGGCCGAAAGCGACGGACGATGCGAGCAGTGTCCGGCTGACGGCGGCAGCCTCCGCCGTGTGTCCGTCGCGCGACAGGTTCCACGCGCAGATCGCGGTGTCGTGGGTCCAGATGGAGCCCGTGTGATATCCGATCGGGTTGAACCCACCGTTGTCGGACGCCAGGGTGCGGATGCCGTAGTGGTCGAGCAGGTACTCCGAGGTGAGCGTCTGCGCGACCCGGCTGCTCTCAGCGGCGTCGAGTGTGCCGGTGCCGAGGACGTGGCCCATGTTGGACGCGAGCCCGTCGACAGTCCTCCCTGAGCCGTCGACCGCGATCCCCAGCCACGGCCCGCCGGGCTGGTCGTGGCCCACCCAGAAGCGCCCCCGGACGCGGTCCCGC